>CAZXWB010000005.1:0-28880 GCA_964644395.1 uncultured Hyphomonadaceae bacterium
ACATCTTGACGAAAAACGATAAATGCATATTGTTTTTCGTGAGGCAGGTGCTGGCGGCCCTTAACGCCCCCCGCTCCCAAGCCCTGAGTGGCTGCCGGCGCCTGCCCTCGACTCCGATGGAAACTTCACGGGCCTCCCCCGACCGGGGAGGCCTTTTTTTACCCTGTTGCGACGGCCGGGTTTTGCGCTCCGGGCAAAAAACAACGCGGCCCGGGCGGACCGCGTTGTCGTGGCGCTTACGCTGTTTTCGTGGCCAGCCTGTCTCAGGTCTCATCCACGGGCGTTCCTCCCCCGAAACGCATGACCGACACAAAGCCGTCACATGACAAAACTGTCAAGGGTGTTATTTTCCGGCCAGCGCCTGTTCGGCGCGCGACATAACAAACCCATTCCCCTCATAAAGGAAATCGACGGGCGAAATTGCCACTGCGCCTGCGCCCCTGCGCTCGAAAAGCCGCGCCACGGCGTGGACATCGGACTTCTGGCAGAAGAAGGCGCGGTCCACCTCCGCCGTCGCCGGTCGCACATCGAAGGCGGCCCGGATCTCGTCCAGCGCGGCGTCTTCGAGCCGGCGCCCTGTGTCGATGCGCATGAGGCCGCGGGCGGAAAGCCGTGCATCGACCTGGCGAAGCAGGCCCTGAAGCGAGCTGGCCTGGCCCTGGCTCCAGTCGGCATTCAGCGACATCACCAGTGACGCCTCGCTCGCCAGCATCTCGCCATCGGAGAGGATTTTCAGCTGGTTGGCCTTCAGCGTGGCCCCCGTGGTCGTGATGTCGACGATCAGGTCGGCGACGCCGGTGGCGGGGGCGGCCTCCGTTGCGCCGGCACTGTCGATCAGGCGATAGGCGGAAAGGCCATGGCCCGCAAAGAAGCGGCGCGTCAGGTTCTGGAACTTGGTGGCCACGACCATGCGCCGGCCGTGGCGCGCCCGGAAGCTTTCAGCGGCGCGGTCGAGATCGGCCATGGTGTCGACATCGATCCAGGCCGCCGGAACGGCGACAACCACCCGGGCATGGCCAAAGCCGAGCGCCGCGAGACTGGCGGTTGCCTCGCTATCAGCCGGTGCGATTTCGGCCAGCAAATCCTGCCCCGTCACACCAAGATGGAGCGATCCCGCGATCAGGCGCTCAGCGATTTCGCGGGCCGAAAGGAGTTGCAGGTCGACATCAAGCCCGCCCGACAGCGCCGCCTGGTATCCCCGCTCGCCGCCGGTCTGGCGCACGGAAAAGCCGCAATCGGCAAGGAAACCGGTGGTGTTGTCCTTCAGCCGCCCCTTGGACGGTATGGCAAATTGCAACGTGCTCATGACGCCCCCTGCAGGGCCCGCGCCAGGCGGTCGGGGCGCGCCTGGGCGCCGAGCGCCGGCTCGCCACTGGCCAGGTCACGGCGAAGCAGGCCGACCAGATTGTCATAGCGCCCGCCAGATGCGATGGGCTCCGCGCCGCTCAGCGGTGGCGCCATGACCTCGAAGACAAAGCCGCTGTAGTAGTTGAAGCGGCGACCGAAGGGCGTGGCGAAACGCACCGCGCCCATGCGCGACTTGAGCCGCCCGGAAAGGGCATCGAAACGCTTGTCGAGCCGGTCGATGGCCGCCCGGGCCTCGGGGGAATCAAGGCCCTCGATGCGTGAAAGCTGATTGATGGCATCGGCCGGGTCACCGTCCACCGCCAGCAGCGCCTTCAGCGTCCGCGCGGCATCTTCCGGCAGGGGCCCGAGGGCGCGCTCCTCGGCGCGCCGGCGCAGGCCCTCGATGATGTCTTCGGGCTGGCGCGCGCCCATCCCCGTCGTGCCAGACAGTGCCAGCGCCTCCTCCAGTGCCGCCGGGGTCAGCTCGCCGGCACGCGCTTCCAGCAGCCCACCGAGACCGGGGGGCGGTGTTTCCGGACCGCCGGCCCGTTCCAGCAACTGGTCAAGGCCCATGGCGTCCCTGAAGCGGCGCTGCAGCGTCTCGACCCAGGGGCCCGGTAGGTCCATCCCCTCCACGCAAGCCGAAAACAGGGCCACATCGCCGGTGAAGATCGTCATCTCGCCAAGGCCTGCGGCGACGAGGGCATCCACCATGTCGGCGAGCAGCACCGCATCCTGCACAGGGCTTGGCTCGTGTCCAAACAGTTCCAGGCCGAGCTGTATGAACTCCAGCGGCGCGCCCGGCACCGGTGGCAAACGGAAAGCCCGGCCACGACAAGCCAGCGCCGCAGCCGGTGCCGGCCGCGCTTCGGCACGGGCCAGCGCGATCGACAGGGTAAGGTCGGGGCGCAAGGCCATTTCCCGGCCTTCGGCGCCAGCAAAGGTGCACAGCCGCGTGCGTACGCTCTCGCCGGCGAGCTCCACGGCAATCTCTGCCGGCAGGGCGATGGGCGGGTCCACGCGTTCCACGCCGGGCACCCAAAGAGCCTCGGCGACGGCATCGCTCGCAGCCTGTTCGGCCTCGCTCAGGAGGTTCATGTGCCATCTCCCTCGACGATGGCGCGGACCCTGGCGACGAGCTCTGCGCGGGGACAGGAAAACTGGCCGGGGCGTTCCTCGCGCCATTCGGTGTTGTCCCTGATCGCCCTGGCCTTCAGCGCGCCGAGCTTGAGATCCTTGATGGTCACCTCGCCGCGTGCCCGCTCGTCCTCGCCGACGATTACGGCTGCAGGCGACCCGCGCCGGTCGGCATATTTCATCTGTGCGCGCATGCCTGAGGAGCCGAGATAGGCCTCCGCGCGCAGGCCGGCCCTGCGCAGCTCCGTCACAATGGCGAGGGTGCTGGTGATGTGTTCGGCATCGAGGTTCAGCACCACGACCGGGCCGTTCAGCGCCTCGGTCTCTCCCGCGAGCGCCATGGCCGAGGCGAGGCGCGAAATGCCGACGCTGAAGCCGGTTGCGGGCACGCGTTCCCCGGTGAAGCGTGCGACGAGATCGTCATAACGCCCGCCACCGCCCACCGAACCGATGCGCACCGGCTTGCCGTCATCGCCGGTCACTTCGCGCAGGAGTTCGGCCTCGAAGACCGGGCCGGTGTAGTATTCCAGGCCGCGCACGATGGAAGGATCGAACGCCACAGCCGAGTCAGCCACGCCGAGGCCCTTCAGTGCCGCCTCGATGGCGGCGAGTTCCTCAAGCCCCGCGTCGCCGTCCGCAGTGCCGCCGACAATGCCAGACAGGGCGGCCAGCGTATCGGCGCGTGTGTCGCGTCCGGCGCTCGCGAAGGCCAGCGCGGTGTCGATGCCATCGGCGGCGAGGCCGGCGCCTTTCGTGTAGTCGCCGCTTTCATCCTCACGACCTGCGCCGAGCAGGTCGCGCACGCCATCAACGCCGAGGCGATCCATCTTGTCGAGGGCACGCAATACGGTGAGCCGGGTCTCGGGCGTGCTGGCGCCCGCCTTGTCGAGCATGGCGTTCAGCAGGCGGCGCGTGTTGACCCGGATGACATATTCGCCCGGTCCCGCGCCGGCGGCTTCCATGGCCTCAGCCGCCATGGCGACCATTTCCGCGTCCGAGGCCGGATTGTCGGTGCCCACCGTATCGGCGTCGCATTGCAGGAATTCCCGAAAGCGTGTCGGGCCCGGCTTCTCATTGCGCCAGACCGGCCCGAAGGCATAACGCCGGAAGGGTTTGGGCAGGTGGGTCCAGTTTTCTGCCGCAAACCGGGCGAGCGGCGCAGTGAGGTCATAGCGCAGCGCCATCCACTGTTCGTCATCATCGGTGAGCGCGAAAACGCCGTCATTCGGGCGGTCGGTATCGGGCAGGAACTTGCCCAGCGCATCGACATACTCGAACGCGCCGGTGTCGAGCGCCTCGAAACCCCACCGGCGATAGACCTGAGTCACCCGGTCGATCATCTCCCGCTCGGCATGGATCAGCGCCTCCCGCCTGTCGGGAAAACCACGCGGCTTCCGGGCGAGATGCTTCGGTTTCGGAGACTTCTTGTCGGCTTTCGACATGGGACGCGCGCGAGCCTTCCATCAGGGGCAATCAAAGAGCCCGGGAGGTCGCGCGGGTGGGGTGTGATGTCAAGCGCGCATGCGGCTCACATAATAAACGGCCGCCCTCGCGAGGAGGACGGCCGCTTGAGACCGGTTTCCCGGAAAGGTTTTACATGCCGGGCTGGGGCTGGGGCACCTGGCCTGCGGCGGCGGAATTCTGTGCCTGGGTCGGGGTGCGGAAGGCGCGCTGGATGACACGTGGCCAGTTCAGCAGCGACACCATGTGGGCGTAGACCGCACCGATGGCGCCATTGTCGCGCAGTTGCATGTACTGTTCCGGCGGCAGCGCGTTCAGCTTCTCTTCGGAGATCGCCCAGTAATCGGCGATCTTCTGCTGCTCGCCGGTATTGCCCTGGCCATCGCGCGGCGTGAAGGCGACCGACTTGGTCTCGAACAGGTCGAGGCTTTCCACCAGCTTGGTGAATTCCACCGTGGCGCGGCGCTGGCGCTCGAATTCCTTGCAGAACTCGATGGCGTCATTGGTGAACTGGCTCGGCTCCTGGCCCTGGAAGAAGGGCACGTCGGGCTGGTCCGACACCATGGGCGCGGCGCGGTCGACGCACAGCAGCAGGCGGTCGGACTGATTGTCGGAGGCGAAGACGAAGGGATAACGACGCACGAAGGCCGGCAGGTAGACATCCGGGTCCGGCTGGCCATCTTCGCCGACATACAGGTTCTGGTTCTGGCGGATGCCCATGACGGCGACCGGGGTCTTTTCCTGGCCGACAAAGATGAGCGGGAAGGAGCCGGCACCCATGCCGAATTCCGAAACCGTCACCGGAACGGCGTGGGCCTCTTTCAGGAAGCCGAAGGGCTGGTCGATACGTTTCACGCCCAGATTGCCATGGCGCTCGGCGGCCAGCGGCTCCGGCTGCTTGTAGAACATGACCTGGCCAGACAGGGCCGCGCCTTCGCCACCTTGGGGGGCCTGTGGGGTGTTATCCACGATGATCTCTCCTCCAGATTTGATCTGGCGCTGGAATTAGAGGAAATGTGCGAAGGGCACAACATGAGGGAGCCGGTGTGTTGCACTCTTTTCATGACAGTACAATGACCAGGCGCCTCTCCGACCTGCGCCGCACACTGGCGCCGGTTCTCCTGGTTGCCACCCTCTGGGCGGGAAGCGTAGCGGGTACCGCCGCGCAGCCGGCAGGTGACCGCGCGCCCCTTGACCGGGCCGCACAGCGCGCCGTGGAGGAGACCTTCAACCGCCTGGCCATGCGCGAAATCCAGCGTTCGCCACAATGGGCGAGCCGGCTGAACCTGTCGGGCGCCGGCCTCAGAGGGTCGCCGGGCGGACAGCTGGACGACCGCTCCCCGGCCGCGCTCGACCGCGCCCGGCTCGACTGGATCGAGGGGCTCGGCGATCTCGAAACCCTGCCGAAGACAGCAAAGCAGACAAGGAATGTGCGCATCGCGCTCAATTCCTACCGCCACCTCGTGGAACTGTCCGGTTTCGGCTACGGCCATGTCGAGCTCGGGCTTGCGCGGCCCTACAGCGTCGACCACATGCGCGGAGGCTGGCTGGATCTCATCGACCTGCTGGGCGAGCGCCACCCCCTGCGCCGGGAGCGCGACCTCGCCGAGTGGCTGAGCCGGCTGGAGAAGGTGCCGGAGAAGCTGCGCGAGGACACACGGCGCCTCAGCTTCGACGCTGCCAGCGGCGTGGTGCCGCCGGCGCCGATCCTCGACCTCATCCTGACCACGTCGGCGCCATTGGCACAGGCCAATGACATCGACGCCCACCCGCTGATTGTCCTGCTCGACCGGCAGCTGGCCGCCGCCGCCGGGATCGACGGCGGGCGCAAGGCCCAGGCGCGCGCCCGCGCGATCCGCCTGCTGCGCGAGGAGATCGCCCCGGCCTACCATCAATTCCGCGAGGATATCGCAGCGCTGAAGCCGGCCGCGGGCCTTGGTCCCGGCGTATGGGCGCTGCCAGACGGGGAACGCTTTTATGGTGCCCTGATCGGCTTTTATGCCTCCGACCGGCTGGATGCCGAGGGCCTTTACGCCGAAGGCGAGGCGGAAATCGTGGCGATCGAGGCCGAACTCGACGGCGCCCTGCGGGAGATCGGCCTGGAAGATGGCAGCGTGGGACAGCGGCTATCGGCGCTGAGCGCCCAGGCCGACCAGATCTACGCAGATGACGAAGCCGGCCGCGCGGCCCTTCTGGCGGCGCTGCGCGAGGACGTCGCTGCGGCGCGGACGCTGTCGGCCGATCTTTTGCCGCGCGAGATCAGGGCCCCACTCGCCATCCTGCCCGTGCCGCGATACCTGGAGGCAAGCGCGCCTTCGGCTTACTACCGCGCCGCCTCGATCGACGGCTCCCGTCCCGGACTGCTCTACATCAATCTGCGCAGCACCGCGGAATGGCCGGCCTACACCCTGCCCACCCTGCTCTACCATGAGGGCCTGCCGGGCCACCATGCCGACAGCGCATTCCCCCGGGAACGCCGGCGCAAGCCGCTGGTCAATCGCCTGGTCTGGATGTCGGCCTATACCGAAGGCTGGGCCACCTATGCCGAGGACCTCGCCGATGAGGCCGGCCTCTACGCCGATGATCCGCTCGGGCGCATCGGATATCTCCAGTCCATGCTGTTCAGGGCCGCCCGGCTGGTGGTGGACACAGGGCTGCATTCGCGCGGCTGGTCGCGGAAGCAGGCGGTGGACTATCTGGTGGAGAAGACCGGCCTGCCACGCAGCATGATGGAGGCCGAGGTTGATCGCTACATCGTCTGGCCCGGACAGGCGCTGACCTATCTGGTCGGTCGCAACACGATCCGCACCCTGCGCAACCAGGCGCGCGCGGCGCTCGGCGAGGACTTTGACCTCGCCGCCTTTCATGGGGTGATCCTGGAGGCCGGGCCGCGTCCTCTCGACCTGGTGGAGGAGGATGTCTACGCCTGGATCAGTCGCGAGGCGGCGAAAAAACAGGCGCGCTGACACGAAGCGCGTTGACCACCCCCGGAATCTCCATGGGATTTCGCCACATCGCCGCGACGCTGCCGCAATTTTGCCCGCGCGCAAGCCATGCTGGAGAAACGGTGCTAGAGTTCGGCACATGGCAACTGATTCAGGGGACTGACATGACCAAGCAAATGAAATTCTGGCTGGCCGGTGTGGCCGCCGTGGCGCTCGTGGCGGGGTGCGAACAGATTACAGATGGCGATAATGAGTCCGCCGAGGCGGCCCCCGAGGAAGGAGCCACGCAGGACAGTGTCACCGTCACAGGCAAGGCGCAGGGTGACATGGCCTTGGAGGCGTCGCCGCCGCCCCAGGCCGCGGTACGCGCAGCGCCCATGCCCACGGGCGGCATGACACCGCCCCAGCAGGTGCCCCAGCCCATGCCGGGCGATGTGGACACCGAAGAATACGAGGATGTGGAGCAGAACCCGGTCAAGCTGGTCAGCGAAGAGCCGGTCTCGACCTTCTCCATCGATGTGGACACCGCATCCTACGCCAATGTGCGCCGTTTCCTGGAGGATGGCGTCCTGCCGCCCATGGATGCGGTGCGGATCGAGGAACTCGTCAATTATTTCGACTATGCCTATCCCAATGCCGAGAGCGCCGAGGAGCCCTTCGCCACGAGCGCGAGCATCGTGCCTTCGCCGTGGGGCGAGGGTCGCGACCTCGTCCAGATCGGGGTGCAGGGATATGAGCTTATCCCCGACGAACAGCCGCCGGTGAACCTCACACTGCTCGTGGATGTCTCGGGCTCCATGTCGGCGGAAAACAAGCTGCCGCTGGCAAAGAAGGCCATCGGGCTCATGCTGGAGGAGCTCGATGAGGACGACACGATTTCCATCGCCGTCTATGCCGGTGCCGCTGGGGAAATTCTCGCCCCGACGCCGGTCTCGGAGAAACAGAAGATCTATGCCGCCTTCGAGAACCTTTCGGCGGGCGGGTCCACCGCCGGTGGCGAGGGGCTTAGGCTTGCCTATTCACTGGCGGAGCGCAACTTTCAGGAGGACGGCGTCAACCGCGTGATGATCCTGACCGATGGCGACTTCAATGTCGGCATCAATGACCCGGAGCGGCTTGAGGATTTCGTGTCGCGCAAGCGCGACAGCGGCGTGTATCTCTCCGTCATGGGCTTCGGCCAGGGCAACTATAATGACGCCCTGATGCAGAAGATCGCCCAGGCCGGCAATGGAACGGCGGGCTATGTCGACACGCTGAACGAGGCCCGCAAGCTCTTGTCGGACGATTTGTCAGCCAATCTCTTCACCATCGCCGATGACGTGAAGATCCAGGTCGAGTTCAACCCGGCCCGCGTCGCCGAATACCGCCTGATCGGCTACGAGACCCGCATGCTGAACCGCGAGGATTTCAACAATGATGCCGTCGATGCCGGCGACATCGGCTCCGGCGCCAGCGTGACGGCGATCTACGAGATTGCCGAGGTCGGTTCCGACGGCCGCCTCATCGACGAGAGCCGCTATGGCGAGGACACCGACGCCACCGGTGACGATGACGAATTCGCCTTCCTGAAGATCCGCTGGAAGGCGCCGGGCGAGGACACCTCGACCCTGATCACCCGCCCCATCACTGTGGAGGACCAGTTCGACAGCGTTGATGATGCGCCGGCCTATACCCGCTTCGCCACTGCCGTGGCCGGTTTCGGCCAGCTCCTGAAGGGCGGCAAGTTCATCGGCGAGGGCTTCGGCTATGACCAAGTCATCGAACTGGCCCAGTCCGCCAAGGGCGAAGACCCCTTCGGCTACCGTGCCGAATTCGTCCAGCTCGCCCGCTCTGCCAAGACCGCTGCGGCCCAGGCGGCGCTGGAAAGCGACACCGTGCCGGAACGCCGTTAAGCCGCCGCCGCAAAGACGGTATCAGCCAGCGTCTCTCCCGCGCCTGCGGGGGAGGCGTTCTTCGATCCGCCGCGGGTGCAGACCGGGCTGAGGCCGGCCTCCAGGTCATCCAGCACGGCGCGGCGCACATCTGTGGCCGCCTCATGGCGCACGAAAACCTCCGTGGCGCCGAAACGCTCTGCCTCCGCCAGCGCCCAGATGGGCTGGATGTCATGGGCCCTGCCAGTCAGTTCCACGACACCGAAGACGCGGCGTCCATAACCGCCCGGCGCGGCAAAGATGGCGATCCCGGCGCGCCGCGCCCAGGGCGCATCGGCCCCCGACACCTCAAAGTCATAACCCTGTCCCGAGCGACCTGCGAACTTGACAATTCCCATCAGATTGTTCTCCCTGCGTTCCTGCAGGACACTATATTCGGGTTTTGTTCCAATGCAAGCAGAATTAGAACAAAATATGAAAAAAAGAGGCGGCACCGGGAGGCGCCGCCTTTAGTTGTCCAACGCCAAGCCCTTGGCGTTCGAGGGAGAAAGGGTGCGGGGCCGGCGCGTGCCGAGGCCCCCGCAAACCGGTCAGAACTTGTAGCCGAAGCCCACGCCGATAATGGTCGGGTTGATGTCCACATCGGCATTGATGATCACGCTATCGGCCTCGAGCGCTTCACCAAGCGCGGTGGTCAGGTCGACATCGACCTCGGGCGAGATCCACACCTTCTTGACATCGGCATTGAAGGACCAGCCGCCCGGTGCGCCGTCGAAATCATAGTCGAAGCCCGCCTGGATGGCGCCGCCAAAGCTCGCATCATAGGAGATGGAGTCCGCCGTCGGGCCCTCATCCTCGTTGAAGAAGTGGGTGTAGTTGATGCCGGCGCCGACATAGGGCTTGAACTGGCCGAAATCGGTGAAGTGGTATTGCAAGGTCAGTGTCGGTGGCAGGAGCCAGACTTCGCCCAGATCAACATCGAGCGTGCCCACGGTTGGCACCTCGACGCCCACGGCGCTGACTTCGTGCGGCGTCACGGCGAGGATCAGTTCCGCGGCAATATTCTCATTGAAGAAATAGGTGATGTCGAGCTCGGGGACATACTGGTCCTCGATCTCCACATCCCCGACCAGCGCCGTTCCACCGACCGACAGGTCGCCGGACTCGTCGGGGATCACGCCGATCACGCGGCCGCGCACCATCCACGGATTACCGGTATCGGTCCAGGCGCTCTCCTGGGCTTCGGCGGTGGTCATGCCGCCCGGGACGCCGAGCGCGGTCATGGCGAGTGCTGCAGCGGTGCAGATGAAGGATTTCATGGTTTTTCCCCTCCGATAAGGTTACGCGAAACAGGGTGAGAGTGCGCCAACTTGCGCCTTCATGGGAGGGTCTAAGCTGTCGCGCGGCAGCCCGTCACTTGGGAAAAACCCCATAGGGACAAACCCCTAATCCATTCTGCCTATCTGTCACTGGTTGCTTCACGCCCGCCCCAAAGGCTGGCAGTTTAGGTGTCATGACCCATGCCCACCCCGCCTGTGCGCCCGCCGACACCGAGTCTGCCCTCAAGCAAGCCGAAACGCTCGTCGCCGGGCGCCGACAGAAGCTCACCCCCATCCGACGGCACGTCCTTCGCCTCCTGCTCGAAGACGCCAAGCCGACCAAGGCCTATGACCTGATCGCCCGACTCGACGGCATCGGCGCGCCCAAGCCGCCGACGGTCTACCGCGCGCTCGATTTCCTCCTCGACATGGGCCTGGCCCACAAGATCGAGAGCCTGAACGCCTATGTCGCCTGCGGGCACCTGTCCCATGCCCACGCCGCGATTTTCCTGATCTGTGAAGATTGCGGATCGGCCATGGAACTGCATGCCGAGAACACGCTGGGCCAGGTCAGGCGGGACGCCGAAGCGGTGGGCTTCCAGCTGCGCCGGGCCGTCATGGAGGCCCGCGGCCTGTGCGCGGAGTGTCAGGGAGCCAAGGAATGATCGAGATCTGGCGCGGCACCATCAATACATGGGAATGCGACGAGATGGGGCACCTGAATGTGCGCCACTATGTCGGCAAGGCCTGGGAGGGGCTGGCCTCGCTCGCCCCGGACATCGGCCTGCCCAATGCCTTCCGCGACCACCAGGCCGCGACGCTGCGCCCCGAGGTGCAGCACATCCGCTTCATCCACGAGATCCGGCCCGGCGAACCGGTCTTCATGCGTGCCGGCGTGCTGCGTGTGGGCGCATGCGATGCCGACATCTACCAGGAGATCGTCCATGCCGGCTCCGGCAAGGCGGCCGCAAGCCTGCGCACGCGCCTCGTCCATGTCGAGCGCTACACGGGCAAGCCCTTTGACTGGAGCCCGGCCACGCTGGCGCGGCTGAACGCCTGCACCGCAGAGCCCGATCCCGCCGGCGCGCCGCGGTCGCTGAGCTTTCCCGGCGATGTCCTGCCCGATGGCGAGATCAACCGCGCCGCGCTCGACCGGTTGGGCGTGGGCTGTATCGGGCGCGGGGCCTTCCTCGCCGAGGAGTGCGCGCAGCACGGCGTGGTGCGCCCGGCGAGCTATTTCGGGCGCATCTCCGACAGCGTGCCGAACCTGATGGCGGAGTGGCGCCACGAGACCGCGCGCGAAGCCGGCATTGCCAATCAGGGCGCTGCCGTGCTGGAGGCGCGGCTGGTCTATCGCGGCTGGCCTGGCCCGGGCGATCGCTGGCAGCTCTACACCGGGCTCGGCGGGGCGAATGGCAAGACCCACAGGCTCGTCCACTGGATGATGAACCCGGACACGGGCCGCCCCTGGCTCACCGCCGAAGCCATCGCGGTGACCTTCGACCTCGACACGCGAAAGGCCCTCGCGCCCAGCGAAAAGGCGCTGGCGATATTGGAAACGCTCGCGCCGAAGGGCTTGCAGCCGTGAGGGGGTGCTGCAACTCAAGAGCTTGAGTGGCTGCCAGGAGAGCCGACCAACCGCCGCAACTGTATCTGTGGGCACTGCTCCCTCTTTCGTCATCCAGGACGCCGAAGGCGATCCGGGACCCGTTCCATGGTTATGCCACGCCGCCATGGGTCCCGGCGCTCGTGATGGTCGGTCAGGATAACACAGAAGGGGGAAGCGGGGCGTTCCCTGCTCCACACCGTCATCCCCCGGCTTGTCCGGGGGATCCATGGGTCACGCGGATAAACCGGGTGACGACGGAAAAGAAGATCAAACGGCGGCCTTGCCCAGCGCCCCCTCTGTCCCTTTCGCCGCTCCGGTGCAAGCGGGGGTCTGCCTCCACCAGCAGCGCTCTGTCGATCGAGGCCCCAGTTTAAGTTGGGATGTGTCCGCCCACCAGCCGCCCATACTGTTCGCTTCGGCGGTCGCGGAAGAAGCCCCAGGCGGCGCGTTCGGTTTCGATCCGGGCGAGGTCGAAGCTTGCCATGGCGACGCCTTGCTCGGTGCGGTCAAGCTCGGAGACCTTTGCCCCGTCCGGCCCGGCAATGAAGCTCGATCCGTAATAGGTCTGCGCGCCCTCGACGCCGGTGCGATTGGCGGCGGCCACGGGGATGACATTGCAGACGGCGTGGCCCTGCATGGCGCGCTGCCAGCGGTCGCGCGTGTCGAGGCCCGGATCATGGGGTTCTGAGCCGATGGCGGTGGGATAGAGCAGCACCTCCGCCCCCATCAGCGCCATGGCGCGGGCGGCCTCGGGATACCACTGGTCCCAGCAGATGCCCACGCCGATGCGGCCCTTCGCGGTCTCCCACACCTTGAAGCCGGTATCGCCTGGCCGGAAGTAGAATTTCTCCATGTAACCCGGCCCGTCGGGAATGTGCGCCTTGCGATAGGTGCCGAGCACCGCCCCGCCCGCATCCACCATGGCGATGGAATTGTAGAGCTCGGGGCCGGCGCGCTCATAGACCGAGACCGGGATGACGACGTCCAGTTCCTTCGCCAGCGCCCGCATGGCGGTGACGGCCGGATGGCTTTCCATCGGCAGGGCGCGGGCGAAATTGGCCTCGCTCTGCTCGGTGCAGAAATAATGCCCGCAAAAAAGCTCCGGCGGCAGGATCACATCCGCCCCCTGCCCGGCGGCTTGGCGGACATGGGCCTCGATCCGGGCGATGTTGTCGTCCATCTCGTCGCTGAAGGCGGACTGGATAACGGCGATCGTGATCTGGCGGCTCATGGCTGTGCGGCCTCCGGGGCGCTCGGCTGTTGCTGGGAGATGCAGTGGAACGCCCCGCCGCCGTTCAGGGAGTGGCGCGCCGGCAGGCCGATGACGCGGCGGCCGGGAAAGTGCGGTGTGAGGGCGGCCATCGCGGATTCCGCGCCGGGCGTGCCATAGGTCGGCACGATGACGAAGCGGTTGGTGATGAGGAAGTTCATGTGGCTCGCAGGCACGGGGGCGCCGCCGGCATCCTCCACCCGGCCCGGCGAAACCAGCGTGACGATGTCGAAGGGCGCCCCGTCGATATTGCGCGCGGCACGCAGGCTCGCCGCGATCTCACGAAGGACCTCCGCGTTCGGATCATCGGGGCCAGACGGGGTCTGGCAAGCGATGGTGTTCGGGCCGATGAAGCGGGCGATATTGTCGACATGGCCGTCGGTATGGTCATTCAAGAGGCCGTCGTCGAGCCAGATCACATGCCGCGCGCCAAGCGCCTCGCGCAGGAAGGTCTCGGCGACAGACTCGGTCCAGCCGGGGTTGCGGTTGGGATTCAGCAGGCATTGCCGCGTTGTCAGGAGATGGCCCGCGCCGTCCCAGTCCACCGCGCCGCCTTCCAGAATGGCGTCGAAACTCTCGACCGCTGCACCGGCCGCCTCGGCGATCGCACCGCCGACCGCATCGTCGCCGGCAAGCCGGTATTTTCCGCCCCAGCCATTGAAGGCGAAGCGACGGGCAGTGAGCCGGCCCTGCTGCCAGGAAAAGACCGGCCCTGTGTCGCGCAGCCAGATATCGCCCATGGGGAAGTGGTGGACCGTGGCCCGTCCTTGATGCTCGGCCACGGCGTCCCGCGCAGCCGCGAGCGCCTCCGGGCCTGCGGCAACGAGATCGACCCGCTGGCCCGAGGTGGCGATCGCCCGGACAAGGCCGGCGACCTCGGCGCGGGCGGGCGCGAGATCGTCTTCCCACAAATCTGGGTCCGACGGCCAGCCGATCCAGACACTGTCCTGGTGGGCCCATTCGGGCGGTGGCGGGAGGAGCGCGTTCATCGCCACGCGACATAGGCGCTCGGCGGCCAGAACCAAAGCGAAAAGGGCGGTGCCAATGACACCGCCCTCTCCAATCTACACGCAATCTACGCTCGGCCGGGCCCGGAGACCCGGCCAAACCGGAGATCAGAATTCGTAGCGCACGCCGAGGCGAACTTGCCAGAGCGAAGCACCGCCGATGCGGCTCTCGGCCCGCTCGGTCCGCTCGCCCGTCTCGGGATCGATGCCAACAGCCGGCGGGAAGCCCGGCTCGCGCAGGATGCCCCACTCATCGTTGAGCAGATTGGTGAAGTTGTCGATCTCGATATAGGCCGAGCTCCGGTCATCGGCCCGGATGCCCGGGAACTCCTGCTCGACGCGCAGGTCCACCTTGCCCCACCAGGAACCTTCCTGGTCGTTGCGCTCAGCGCCCGGCAGCAGAACGTTATCGGCGAAGTCAAGGAAGGGCGTGAAGCCATAGGGATCGATCGTGCCGTTATAGGCTTCGGAGAAAGGCAGGCCCGAACGTGCAGTACCGAACGCGGAGAACTTCGTGTTGTAGTCTCCGATGAACGCCGTCTCGTAATTCGCAAAGAGCGTGAAACGGTGCTCGATGTTGTAATCCGACGTGGACAAGACATCTTCGTTCGGATCGAAGAAAACGCGGTTGACGTAGTTGGAAAACGCCACCGAGCTCGTCATCGGGCTGGCGTCCTTGGCATCATTGTAAGCGTAGCCGAAGGCCCAATCGAGACCAAAATCATACTCCTTGGCGATCGAGACCGAAGCCGTGAAGCTCTCATTACCCTGGTTGGAATTGGTCAAGACGAAAGCCGGCTCGCGCACGCTGTCATAAATCGGGTAACCGTCTTCATTGGTGCCAGTCTGCTCGAGGTCACCACGCAGCCAGATGGCCGAGTCTTCACCCTGCGACCAGAGCAGGTCGGTGTTGATGACATACTCGCCACCGAGCGGGCCTTCAAAGGTCGGGATCCAGGTCGCGCCAAGCGCAATTTTCACTTCCGACGGGATGTTGAAGTCCGGATCGAGATAGTTGATCTCGAAATTGTCGCCCACGCCGGTCGCAACAGCATCAGCGAGTTCCTGGGGCACACACCAGCCGGGGCCGCTCGGCACACCGTCTTCACAGAGCGTGTATTCGACATCGTCGTCGAACAGCGAACGCGTACCGTCGGTGTAACCGAAGGAACGACCGCGCTGACCGAACTGAAGCACATTATTGGCCGAGTAGGTGTTGGACAGCCAGACGTTGGGGTCACCACCGGAATACTTGCCGATACCGCCGCGCAGGATCAGCTCGTCGGAGAAGTCGTAGGTGAAGGCCACACGCGGCTGCAGCAGGGCTTCGCCGTCGAGGGTCTGGCTGTTGGAGAAGCCGTAATCAGCCAGGAAGGTCGGGTTCTCGGCCGGCGCATCATCTGTCGACCACATGTCGTAGCGCAGGCCAGCGATGAGCGTGAACTTGTTCGTCAGGTTCCACTCGTCCTGAACATAGACCGTGTCGATGGCATAGCCCCAGTCAGCGGCAGCATCCTGCGGATTGAGCGACGGGGCGTTGTTGAAATAGATCGCATCAGCGAAGCCGTCGCGGAAATTGTCAATGCCGTCGAAACGGATCTCGGTTTCCGTGTGCTGGACGAACAGGTTGAAGATGTCCAGCGCTTCACGCTCATAACCGAAGGTCAGGTTGTGATCACCGGCGGTGTAGAAGCCCTTCAGCGCGACATTGAAGATGTCATACTTCAGCTTATTGGACTGACGGGAATCGTCGCCGCCAATGTAGACGTCGACATCGTCGGTCTCGATGCGGATTTCACCGAAATCGGTGCCGCCAAGTGACAGCTGACGGTTGTCGAGTTCCACATAGCCGACGCGCAGCTCGGTGGAGAAGTTCGGCGTCCAGTCCGAGTAGAGGAAACCGGTATACTTGTTCAGCTCGGCGCCACGCTCATAGAGGTGGTTGTCGAATTCGAACTCGCTGAGATCACCATCGGACGGAGTGATGTTGAAGCCGTCATTGTAATTATAGGTGAAAGAGGCGCGATGCTGGTCGGAAATGTTCCAGTCGAGGCGCACGCTGACCTTTTCATCCTCATTGTCGATCGAGGACGGGACGTTGCCCGGATCGTACTGGTAGATGTTCCGGGCGATATCGAGGATCTCGTCGAGCTCGGCTTGGGTAATGTTGACTTCATTGATGGCGCCGGAGCCCTGGGCACCACGCGTGAAGACATTGGCGCCCTCAAGCTTCTCATAGGCAACGGAGAAAAACAGCGTGTCCTGGATAATCGGGCCGCCGACCTGAATGCCGTAGCGCTGCTCGTCGAACTCGGGAGCAATGATGTCTTCGCCTTCCAGCGAGTCACCCTGAAGATCGTTAGAGGTGTAATCGTAGAACGCCGACCCGTGGAATTCGTTCGTGCCCGACTTGGTGATGGCGTTGATGTTACAGGCGGTGAAGCCGCCATACTGGACATCGAAGGGTGCCAGCTCGATCGAAACGGCTTCGATCGAATCATAGGGGAAGGGCTGGCGCTCGGTCGGGTAGCCGTTGGAGTTCAGGCCGAAACCGTCATTCAGGCGCACACCATCCAGGGTGAGCGAGTTGAAGCGCGGGTTCTTGCCCGCGCACTGGACGGGGTTGATGTCGCCGCGGCTCTCATCGACGTAGACGCGCGGATCGATGCGCAGCACGTCAACGATGTTGCGATTGATTGCCGGGGCCGACTGCAGCGTCTCGAGGCCGAACGTCGCCGACGGGCCGACGGCCACTTCGGCGGTATCGGCGAGCGCTGCGGTGACCACAACCGTGTCGAGGGTGCGGGCCGCTTCGCTGCCTTCCAGAGTGAAGTCGACATCGGTGAAGTCGCCAAGCACGAGGCCGATATCGGTCACGCGGGCAGAGCGGAAGTCTGCATCGCTGACTTCGACCGTGTAGGCGCCGCCGACGGGCAGGTTGCGGATCGCATAGTTGCCGCTGCCCGTGGTGGTGGTGGAACGGGCGAAGCCGGTGTCGGTGTTGATCACAGTGACGGTCGCGCCGGCAACTGCGGCGCCGGATTCATCAGTAACCTGACCGGACAGGCCGGCGGTGGTGACCTGAGCCTGGGCGGTGGCGGCAGCCATGGCCAGCGCGGTGCCTGTCAGGAAAATCTTCTTGTTGAACATGATGTTGAGACCCCTCTCTCATGGTGTTGGTAGCAAGGGGCCACGCCGGGGGAGCCTGCGCAGCCGTATCACGCCACAGGCGGGCGGATACGCCCGGTTCGCGACGCTTCCGTAACACTTGGATGAAGGTTCGATGACAGTGCGGCGGTTGCGCGGACGGCGTGATTATTTTGCAACGCTCGTGTCGCTGTAGAAACGCCTTCGCGTCATGGGTTCATGGCATCCGCATGCTTGTCAAGGTTGCGGGCTTGGTTAGTGTCGCCGCCGAGTAACCACACCAAGGCGCAAGACCTCTGCCATGACTGAACCGATTGCCGGGGTCGATACGGCCCGCCAGCCCGGCCCGGGCACCACGCTCCTCATCATCGCGGCTGTGGTCGTCATCCGCCTGCTCGGTGTCATCCTCACGCCGCTCAATCTCGGGCCGGACGAAGCCCAGTACTGGCGCTGGGGGCAGAGCTTCGAATGGGGCTACTGGTCGAAGCCACCTCTGATCGGCTGGGTCATCGGGGCCACCACCTCACTGTTCGGCGATGCTGAATGGGCGGTGCGCCTGGCCGCGCCGCTGACTCATGGTTTCGGGGCGGTGATGCTGCTCCTGCTGGGCCGGGCGATGTTCGGCGTCGGGGTCGGGACCGCGGCGGCGCTGATCTACCTGCTGATGCCGGGCATCACCCTGTCATCGGCGATCATTTCCACCGATGGTCTGCTCCTGCCGCTCTGGGCGGCGGGCCTGTTCATGCTCTGGCGCCTGCGCAGCGGTGAGGGCGGGCTGTGGAGTGCGGCGGGCCTTGGCGCGGCCATCGGAGTCGGCTTCCTGGCGAAGTATGCCATGGTCTATTTCCTGGTGGGCCTCGGCCTGGTGCTCCTGACCGACCGCCCGACGCGCCGGGCCCTGTTCAGCCTGAACGGCCTCGTGGCGCTCGGCCTCGCAGCGGCCATCTTCGCGCCGCACATGGCCTGGAACGCCGCCAACAGTTTCAAGACCGTCAGCCACACCGCCGACAATGCCAATTGGGGCGCGGAGCTGTTGAACCCGGAGAACGCGCTGACCTTCCTCGTCGACCAGATGGGCGTCTTCGGACCGATCACCTTCCTTGTCCTCCTGGCGGGATTGTTTGTCTTTTCAAGGGGTGAGAGCGCCTGGTGGCGGGCCGACACCGACCGCTTCCTTCTCGCCTTCATCCTGCCGCCCCTGATCATCATCCTTGTCCAGGCGGTTATCTCCAGGGCCCATGCAAACTGGGCGGCCACGGCCTATCCGGCCGCCTCGGTGCTGGTGACGGCCTGGCTCTACCGGGCCCGCGGCGCCCGCTGGGTGTGGCCGGCGCTTGCCGCCATCATCGGCGTGGCAGCCCTGTTCATACCAGGCATCGGGCTGTCGGTGCGGATCGTCATTGCCCTGGTGCTCGCCGGACTGATCCTCCTGGCGGCGCTCGGCTTCCGCTTCCGCCTGTCAGGCCTGATCTGGGCATCGATCGCCATCCACGCCGTCGCCGGGAGCATGTTTTTCGTGGCCGCCGTGTCCCCGCCCCAGGTCGCCGAGAGCCTCGGCCTGGCCAACGCGTTCAAGCGTACGCGCGGCTGGGAGGAGACGACGGAAAAGCTCGCCAGGCGGGCCGTTGAACTGGACGCCACAGCCATCGTTGTCGACGAGCGGGAGAACTGGCACGGGCTCGATTATTACGGTCGCAAAGACTTTCCTGTGCCGATCCGCAGCTGGCGGGTCGGGGATGGCGCGAAGAGTTATGCTGAGGAATTTGTACTGACAGGGCAGAATGACTCCCGGGCCCTCATCGCCAGTGTCCGGCCGGCCTACAGGGACCGCATGACTGGCGATTTCGGGCAATTCGAGCCGGCCGGAGAAGATATCGTCATCGATCTCGGCGGCGGGGGCGTGCGGCGGTTCGAAATGTTCCTTGCCTCCGACTACGCGCCCGTGCTGCGGTCTGAACAGGATGCGGACTGATCAGCTTCCCGGCGCCTCTCCCCAGAGCTTTTCCAGCGCGCGGTCGCGACCGCAACCGCTGCGATAGCCATTATAGCGCCCCGGTGACTTGAGGTAGAAATCCTGATGATAATCCTCCGCCGGCCAGAACTGGCCGAGCAGGCGGACCTTGGTTACCACCGGTTCCTCTAGGATGCCCGATGCCTCGATCTCGGCAATCTCGGACTCGACGATTTCGCGCTCCTCGGGATTGGAGACGAAAATCGCAGTGCGGTACATGCTGCCCTTGTCACAAAACTGGCCGTCCGGGTCGGTCGGGTCGATGGTGCGGAAATAGTAGGCCACCAGTTCCTCATAGCTGACCACCGAGGGGTCATAGGTGACCTCCACGGATTCGAAATGGCCGGTATCGGTGTAAAGCACCTGCTTGTAGGTGGGGTTGTTCACGTCGCCACCGGTGAAGCCCGACACCGTCGCGATCACCCCATCCACCTTGTCGAAATCGGCTTCGGTGCACCAGAAGCAGCCGCCGGCGAAAACGGCCGTGGCGGTCGGTCCCTCGGCGTCCCTCGCGCTGGGGCCCTCGGCACCGGCAGTGGAGATGAAGCCCATCACGGCGGCGAGGAAGCCGAGGACAGCCACGGTGATCATGTTCGAATTCGTGCGCATACCTATCACTTTCGCATTCTTCGCAAGTGCAACATTACATGCTGTTGACGAAATGGCCCCCTTTTCCGGCAGAACCAAGGCCCCGGCCGCGAATTTCTGCAGAAATCCTGCGATTCTCCCGGATTCGTGAGGGGGCGTGAGGTTGCCGACGGCCTATTCGATACCGATCACACGGACCGACACAGTGGAAGCCCGGCCCTCGGCGTCCACCGCGCTGACCTCGAAGAAGCCCGGCTTCTCGGGCGTCCAGACCGGTGCACCGGCGGCGTCGCGACCGGCAGGATCGCCATTGATGTACCAGTCGATGTCGGTCTCGGCCCGGCCAGCCAGGACAAACCGGCGGGGATGGCCCGCCCGGTCCGGCGCCGCCCAGAGCTCCGAACCCTCCGGCGGAAACAGGATCTCCGGCGGACGGTCCGGCGCCTCGAACCGCGCCAGTGCACCGGGCGCCGGTGGCGCTTCAGGTGTGCGCAGGCGGTTTTCGCTGCCACCGGAACGTCCGAGACGGGCAAAGGTCCGGTCGAAGACTTCAAACAGCACCGGCAAGGCCGCGCGGCGCCCGGTCTCGCCGGGACGCGGGGCCCCGTCGGCGCGACCGATCCACACCACCGCAGCGTAGTCGCCCGACACACCGGCTGCCCAGGCATCCCGGAAGCCGTAGCTGGTGCCGGTCTTGAAGGCGATGTCCGGTGCCTCCACGGTCAGGCGCGCGGGCATGCGGCCCGCCGGCGCCGGCGCCGCCTTCAGGATCGACAGGATCTGTGCCGCGCTTTCCGCCGACATGAGCCGCGCCCCGTGCATGGTCAGCGTCATCGCCTCCTCCGGCAGCGACCAGGCCAGCGGCTTGACCCGTCCGCCATCGCCCAGGCCGGCATAGAGCATGGCGAGCTCCTCCAGCGTCATGCCCGCACCGCCGAGCGCCAGGGCCAGGCCCGCCTTGCGTCGTGCCATGCCATGGATGCGCGGATAGACCCCTGCAAAGGAGAGCTGGGCGGCAAACCGCTCGGGCCCCACCCGGTCCAGAGTCAGCACCGCCGGCACGTTAAGCGAGTGCGCCAGGGCGTCGGACACACGCACATCGCCGCGGAAGCTACGGTCGAAATTCTCCGGCCGGTAGCTGTCGAAACGCTTCGGCAGGTCGGAAATCAGGGTCGCGGGCGAGGCCACGCCATCGTCGAAGGCGAGGCCATAGATGAAGGGTTTCAGCGTCGAGCCGGGCGAGCGGCGGCGGTCGGACAGGTCGATCCAGCCGCCTGGCCGGTCGCGTTCGGCCGCGCCCACCATGGCGCGCACACCGCGCGAGGGAATGTGCACGACAATGGCGGCAAGCTGGGTCTCCGGCTCGAGATTTTCCGCCTCGCGGCTGAGCAGGGCTTCCAGGTCCTCCTGCAGGCCGAGGTCGAGGCTTGCCACCGCCACGGGGCTGTCCACCTCGCGTCTCAGGCGCTCGGCATAGTGCCAGGCCGAGGCGGGAAAGGCCCGTCTTGCGGGCAGCGGGGTTTCCAGGGCCTCACGCGCGCGTCGCGCGGAGAACACGCCGAGCCGGGCCAGCTTGTCGACCACGATCTGCCGGCCCCTTTGCGCGCCGTCCGGGCGGATGTCGGGACGGCGCACTTCGGGGCTCTGCGGCAGCGCGATGAGCAGCGCGATCTCGGCATCCGACAGGCGGTCGGGCTCACGCCCGAAATAGGCCCAGCTCGCCGCGCGCAAGCCCTCGAGATTCCCGCCATAGGGCGCAAGCGTCAGGTAAAGCTCGAGAATCTCGCGCTTGCTGAGGCGGACCTCGATCTGCACGGCACGAAACATCTCGATGAGTTTCGCGCCGATCGTGCGGTCCGGACGCGGCTCCAGCAGGCGCGCGGTCTGCATGGTGAGCGTGGAGGCGCCGGACACGATCTCGCCCTCCCGGACCGCGCTGCCCGCAGCGCGCAGGAGGGCAACGGGATCGACGCCGGGATGGCCATGGAAACGCTTGTCCTCATAGGCGATGAGCGCCTCGACAAAGACAGGGTCGACCTTTTCGAGGCTGACCGGAAGCCGCCAGCGTCCCTCCGGCGTGCCGAAGGCCGCCACGGGCCGGCCGCCGCGATCCACCACCATGAAGGAGGCATCGCCGGGTTCCGGCAGGGGCGGCGGAAAGATGCGGTCGAGCAGCAGGAAGGACGAAGCCAGGACGACAAGCGCCATACCGGCACGCCGGAGCCAGCGCAGCGTGGTGCTGCGCCAGCCTGACTGCCTGCCCCCTGCCCTGTGGCCGGGCCCTGCCATGACTATTGCCGCTGGCTGATCGCGACGCGGCCCGGCGCGGACCGGGCAAAGACCAGCGGACGGTACATGTCCTCGGCCACCGCGCCCGGAAGCGTGAAATCGCCGGGTGTCACCGCGCGCACGATATAGGCCAGGGTCCGCGGGTCGCTGCGCACGTCGATCGCCGCCACGAAGCGGTCATCGCGCGCCTCGGTGACATTGGCGTTGTCGATCTCGCCAACAAAGGCAAAAGCACCGTCATCGCGATTATCCGACCGGCTGGCCCCGTCCTCGGGGCGCAGCACCACTTCGATCTCGAAGCCGGCCGGCAGGAGGTCGGCGAGGATGACCGGATTGGTGCGGTTCTCATCCGGATCGATGGTGATGGCCACGACGAGCCGGTCGCCCTGGGTCAGGCTTTCGAGGTCCACGCGGCCACCCTGAAGGTCGGTGATGCGCTTGGAGACATTGAGGTCCTGGCTCACCGCCGGCGGCGCCGAGGTCGGTGCCCCGCGGGTCATGATGGTGCGCCAGATCGGGGTGTCGCCGCGATATTCGAAGCTCACCCCCTCGCTGACCTGGCCCTCCGACAGGACATAGCGCCGGTCATTGTTGCGACCGCGCCCCAGTCCCTCGACGCGGATTTCCGGTACGGGCTGTCCCGCCGTGAGCGCGTTCAGCGCCTGCAGGACGAAGGCCTTCTCTTGGGTGGACAGAAGCTCCGGGTCCGGCGCGTCCTCGCCGAGGCGTTCCGACAGGCGTGCCACCACATCGCTGAGCTCCACCTCCGCGGCGAGCGCGAGGACACCGGCAGTGTCACGCAGCGATGTCTGGTAGTAATCGCCGTTATTGGTGTAGCCGAGCGCGTCCTCAGCGGCCTCAAAGGCCTCCACGGCGCGGGCGGTGTCGCCCATATAGGCGAGCGCGGCGCCGAGCTGGGCCCGGGCCAGCGGGCTCTCGATGCCGTCGAGGTCTCGGTCGAAAACATAGCGCAGGCGGGAAATGTCGGCCTTGCCCGCCTTGGCCAGCACATAGAGCGCATACGGCATCGAGCGCTTGAGGAGCCGGGCCTGGGTGTCATTGTGCCAGCGGCTTTCCCAGACATCGGTATTGTAGGACCAGATCCGCCAGGCCTCCCCCGAGCCCACATCGCGCAGGGCACCGAAGGCCCGGTCCAGCGCCTCATTGGGGACCGAATAGCCCGCAGACTTGGCGCGCACGAGGAAATCGGTCGTGTAGGCGCCCAGCCAGGGCGAGGCATTGCGGTCACCCTCGCGCCACAGGCCAAAGGCACCGTCGGGGCTCTGGCGTGACAGCACGGTCTGGATTGCTTCCTGGACCTTCAGGCGTGCCGCACCGTCCTCGCCGCCCTCCCCGGCCATGGCCGACAGCTGGTCGGCATAGATCAGCGGCATGGCGCGCGACACGGTCTGTTCGGTGCAGCCATAGGGATATCGCGCCAGCGACGCATAGAGCACGGCGGCGTCCAGGGGCAGGCTCGAAAAGGTGACCGTGACCTCGCCGGAGCCCGGCACGAAGTCCGCCAGGGCGTCGGTCGGCACCGAGAAGGTGGTGCCGGTCTCGATCAGTTCGCTGTCGACCTCGGTCACCGGCAGGAAGGCCGACCGCGTCTCGATGGGATAGACATGGGTGGTGCGGAAGCCGCCGGGCCCGCTGACGCGCAGGGTCACCTCATTGATGCCGGCCTCACTGGCGCTGACCGGCAGGGGCTTGTCGGTGCGCTGGCCCTCTTCCAGGACAAAGTCGATGTCGCCGGCATCCACGTCCAGGCCGTCCGATCCGGTCACATCGACCTCGAATTCGCCGGCAGCAAGCTCGACATTGTCCACCGATGCGGTGGCGAAGGCCCTGTCGCCCGGCGCAAGGAAACGCGGAAGCGAGAGTTCCGAGGGCGCCTCGGACCGCACGGTCATGGCGCGGTCGGCGGAACCCACGCCGGTCTCCGACCAGGCCACCGCCATCAGGCGCAGTTCGCCGTTGAAATTCGGCAGGTCGAAATCGATCTCGGCCTTGCCGTCGCGGCCCACATCGACCTCGCCGGAAAACAGCGCCACGGTCTTGAAGGGCACAACCGAAAGGCCCTCGCCGCCGAGCTGGTCGCCGCCGGTGCGGACCTTCGACGGCGCGCCCATGTTCGGGTCGAGCAGGCGGCCATAATCGTCATAGAGCGCAACCTGGAGCTGCTTCTTGCCGAAATAGTGCTTCACGGGGTCGGGCGACGCGAACTTGGTGAGGCGCAGGATGCCCTCATCGACGGCGGCGAGCGTCAGGTAGACGTTTTCCTTCGGCCCGCCCTCGAGATCAACGCGGATCGTCTGCTCGGTGTTCGGTCGCGCCACCTCCGGTGCCTCGATGGAGATATCGAAGGTGCGCCGGGAGGTGTCGAGCGGGATATGGGTGACACCCACGGCCCGGCGCGGCTTGGCCTGAAGGACCGAGTCGCGCGGGCTGAACACGGTGACCATGACATAGGCGCCCTCGCCCCACTCCTCGGTGACCGGGATATCGAAGCGCCCGCCCTCGGTGGTCACCGAACGATAGTCCACCGAGATCACGCGGTCGGTGGCGACAACGATCTGGGCCTCGCCATCATAGGGCGGGTCGATGGAGATCTGGGCCGACTGGCCGATGCGCGGATTGTCATCCGGCACGGTGATGCGCACCCGGTCCGGCGCCTCGACGCCGTCATCGGACACGCCGCCCCAGCCGGCATAGAACTGGTAGGTCGCCTCCAGCCCGTCAGGCCCGGTCACCATCAGACGGTGGTCGCCCCAGCCAAGACGCGCGGTCTTCACCGTGGCCAGGCCGTCATTTCCGGTCGACACCTCGCCCTCATTTACCGTGCGTACATAGCGCGAGCGGCGCCAGCGCCATTCGCCGGACCCGGTCTTGTACCAGTCATAATTGTAATCGATCTCGACGACCTTCCAGTCGAGCTTGCGGGCCTGGCCGAGGCCCTCGGGGCCGACGACGGCGAGCTGGAATTCCGCCTCGCTGCCCTCATCGGCGCGTTGCTGGAAGGCCGGCTTCACGCCGAGATAGGCCTCGCGCGGACGGTAGGGGATGCGCACGCTTTCCGACACGGCGCGCCCGCCGGGCTCGATGCCGCTGACCACGACATTGAAGCGCAGGGGCTTCAGCGACGAGCGCCCGAGGTTTTCCGCCTCCAGGCGCAGCACGGCCTTGCCCGCACCATCGGCGGTCTGGTCGTCCAGCTCGATGATCTCCTCACGGAAGCGTTCGTCATGATTGCCGAAGCGGAAGCCCTCGAAATTCTCGAATGGGCTCGGATCGAGCTCCAGGCGCGCCTCGCCCTCAACCGGAAGGCCAGCGCCGGGCGCACCATAGAGGAAGCGCACATCGGCCTCGATATCGCGGGTTTCGCGCGCCCGCATGGGTGTCTCGTCGGCGTCGAGTTCGACGGCGACACGCTGGGGAACAAAATCCTCCACGCTGAAGGCCACCGAGCCGACCTGGCTGTCGCTGCCATCAAGGAAGACCGCCGCGCGCCATTGTCCGCGCTGGGCCGCTTTCGGAAGCTCCAGTGCGCGTAGCACCGCACCGGTCTCGGCCGGCTGGAAGCGGTAGGTCTCAAAGGGCAGGCCGTTGGGCCGGTAGATCACAATCTTGCCGGGACGGTCATCCATCACGCGCGCCTCACGGTCGCGGATCATGGCGGTCAGGCGAACCGTTTCGCCGGGCCGGTAGATGCCGCGATCGGTGTAGGCGTAGACATCGGCGAGCCCCGAGGTGAAGCGCCCGCCCGTGTCCTCCGAGGAGAGGTCCACCGGCGAACGGGTCAGGTCGAGCACGGCGAAATCGCCACCGCGACCATAGGCGTAGATGGCCTTGGGCTGAAGATTGTAATCGCCATCAAGGAGGGCGCCATCGAAACGCGCATAGCCGTTTCCGTCGGCGGTCTTCTCGGAGAGAATCTCATTGTTGCGGGCGATGAGCTGCAGTTTCGTGTCCCGCACCGCGCGCGCGGTCTGCAGCGAACGCACGGTGACATCGAGCCCCTGGTCGCCGCGATAGCCGGTCAGCGCCAGGTCGGTCACCACGATCCAGCGTTCGGAGCTGGCCGGCGGGCCCTCGGCATCGCTCAGTTCGCGGGCGTCGGCGACGCGGACATAATAGGCGCCGGGCTCAAGGCCCTCCAGCACGGCCTGGATCGGGAAGACGCTGACAATCGGCGCGTTCGGTTCGGCGTCCACGCTGAGCGAGCCGGACCAGAGCTCCTCGGCCACGTCGAGTGCGCGCTCCTCGCCATAGAGATAGGGCCGGCGGCCCTGATCGGCGCGCTCGCCCTCGCTGATGCGCTTTTCGAACAGCACCCGGTCATTGACCCGCCAGACGGTGACATCGACCTCGTCGACATTGACGGTCTCGATGGGGATCCCGTCGGCCTCCAGGCGCGGCAGGATCACCCCGGCGCCCTTGAAGCCGACATAGGGCGGCCGGTCGGCGAAATCGACCGGCACTTCCTCGGTCTCCTCGAGGGTCCGGCCATCGGCGGCCGGCAGGCCGGACTTGATGATCGCGGTGCGTTCCTCGCCGAAGCTCAGCCCGCCAATGCACAACTCGCGGCCCTCGACGCTGAGGGCGGCGCGGAAGCCGGGGCGGAAATCCACGAAGGGGCTGTAATCGGTCTCGGAATCAAGCGCCGAGGAGAACACCAGGCACGCCTCAGGCTGCTCGCCGGAGGTGTCGATATAATAGCGGAAATAAGTGAAATCCGTGAGGTTCTCGTCAGCCGCCTCCTGGCGCAGGCGTTCGCGGAACTCAATCGCGCGCTGGTCGCGGCCCGACTGGGTGATGACCTCGCCTTCGGGTGTCTCCACAGTGGCTTCGCCGGGTGGCGGTGCATCATCCTCGCCACCGCCGCAGGCGGCCAGGAGAAGTGATGTCGAGAGAAGGGCTGCGGCACAGAGGCGCTGCATGAATTTTGCTGGGGACTTTGTTGTTTTGCCTGGCTTTCCCATATCGTGTGATCCTTCCCGCGTCTCGAAATCTGTTACCACTCCCCGAAATCAGGGGATAGTGGGAAGCGGGCGAACTCATGGCGGAGCGGAGGAAAATGTCTGCCGATGACTGTTTACGACGCCATAATCATCGGCGCGGGCGCGGCGGGGCTGTTCTGCGGGTGGCAGGCGGCGGCGCGGGGGCGCAGGGTGCTCGTCCTCGACCACATGGCCAAGCCCGGGGAGAAGATCCGCATCTCCGGCGGGGGACGCTGCAACTTCACCAATCGCGACGTGACGGCGAAGAACTTCCTGTCGGAAAATCCCCATTTCGCAAAATCCGCGCTGGCGCGCTTCACGCCCTGGGACTTCATCTCGCTCGTCTCCGAGGCCGGCATTGCCTGGCACGAGAAGACGCTCGGACAACTCTTCTGCGATGGCAAGTCCACACAGATCATCGAACTCCTGGTGAACGGGCTGAAGGGCGCAGGCGGTGAGCTGCGCCTCTCAAGCCCGGTACGAGAGATCAGCCACACTGACAGCCGATTCCGGCTCTGCCTCGACGACGGGACCCTGAAAGCCCGGCGACTTGTCATCGCCACCGGTGGGCTGTCGATCCCGAAACTCGGCGCCAGCCCCTTCGGTTACGACCTCGCCCGCCGGTTCAGCCACCGCATGGTCGAACCCCGCCCGGCGCTCGTGCCGTTCACCTTTGCCGAGCCCGAGAAATCGCGGTTTGCGGGCCTGTCGGGCGTCGCCACGCCCTGTGTCGCCCAAGCCGGTCACGCCGCCTTCGACGAGGCCATGCTGTTCACCCATCGCGGACTGTCGGGCCCGGCCATTCTGCAGATCTCGTCGTACTGGCGACCTGGCGAGCGCGTGCGCCTCGACCTCCTGCCGGGCCGGGACGCCGCCGCTGAACTGCGTGCCGAGCGAGCCGACGCACCGCGCCGGAGCCTGGCGGCAACCCTCGGCCGGGCCCTGCCGAACCGGCTGGTGGAGGCGCTGGGGGCGTGGCTGGACCTGCCGCTTGAGAAGCGCATGGCGGATGTGTCGAATGCCGAGATCGCGCGAATCGCCGGGGCCCTGTCGCACTTCGCCATCTGTCCCGACGGGACCGAGGGCTACCGCACCGCCGAAGTCACCGCTGGCGGCGTCGACACCGGTGAGCTGTCATCGAAAACCATGGAAAGCCGCCATGTGCCGGGACTGTACTTCATCGGCGAGGTGGTGGATGTGACCGGCTGGCTCGGCGGCTACAATTTCCAGTGGGCCTGGAGTTCGGCCCATGCCTGCGCCGAGGCGCTTTGAGATCGCGCCGTCCTGGCGTATATGGGCAGAATGCGCCGCGTCGTGATCATCGCCTGCATCCTGCTCATGAGCCTTCTCGGTTGGCAGGCCAATGCCGACCATTGCGACGTGCGTGGCATGGACATGATGGCCGGAGCGTCGGAAATGGACATGTCCGGTGACATGCCGTGTCACGCAATGGACCCGGCCGCGCCGGAACCGCAACAGGCGCCCGACGCCGACACGGCCTGCTGCTGCGCGGTGGCGCTCGCCTCCATGCCGGCCAGCATTGCCGCTGTACCCACGGGTCCGCCCGCGCCGCGCTGGACCGTCGATCCCGGCACCGTCCTGCTCGTGGCCAGCCGCGCTGCCGAGCCACCGCCTCCACGTTCCTGATCCCTCGCCCGACGGATCAACAGGAACAGGACAACTCATATGAAATGGACCACACTGGCGCTGTCGGCAGCGCTTGGCCTGCCGGCGCTCAGTCCGGCGGAGGCGAGACCCGTCTCCTATCCCGGTGGCTGGACCGTCATGCAGCGCAACAACGGGGATTTCTCCTCGCTTCATGTGCACTATTCGCCGACCTTCCGGGATTCCATCGGTTTCTATGGCGAGAGCAACTGGG
>CAZXWB010000006.1:0-28839 GCA_964644395.1 uncultured Hyphomonadaceae bacterium
GCGACAAGATCGCCGCCAAGGCCACGGTGAAGGCGGCCGGTATTCCCGTGGTGCCAGGCAGCGACGGTGGCGTCAGCGACATGGATGAGGCGCGCCGTGTGGCGAAGGACATCGGCTTTCCCGTCCTGATCAAGGCGGCCTCCGGTGGCGGCGGCCGCGGCATGAAGGTGGCGCGTTCCGAAGCGGAGCTCGAGCATGCCCTGCAGACCGCGCGCACCGAAGCCAAGGCGGCCTTCGGCGATGATGCGGTCTATATCGAGAAGTATCTCGGCAAGCCGCGCCATATCGAAATCCAGGTCATCGCCGACAGCCACGGCAATGTGGTCCATCTGTGGGAGCGCGACTGTTCGCTGCAGCGCCGCCACCAGAAGGTCTTCGAGGAGGCGCCCTCGCCAGCGCTCAACCAGAAACAGCGCGAGGCGATTGGCAAGACCGTCACCGACGCGATGAAGAAGATCGGCTATCTGGGTGTCGGGACCATCGAGTTTCTCTACGAGGACGGCCAGTTCTATTTCATCGAGATGAACACCCGCCTGCAGGTGGAGCACCCTGTGACGGAGATGATCACCCGGGTCGACCTTGTGCGCGAGCAGATCCGCATCGCCCAGGGCGGCAAGCTGCCCTTCAAGCAGAAGGATGTCTCCTTCCTGGGCCATTCCATCGAGTGCCGCATCAATGCCGAGCACCCTCGCACCTTTGCCCCCTCGCCTGGCGAGATTACCGGCTTCCACGCGCCAGGCGGACCGGGGGTCCGCCTCGATAGTGCAATCTACAATGGCTACCGGATCCCGCCCTATTACGACTCCCTCATCGCCAAGCTCATCGTGTTCGGGCGCACGCGGAATGAGTGCCTCATGCGCCTGAAGCGATCACTGGAGGAAACCGTGATCGAGGGCATCGAGACAACGCTGCCGCTGCACCGCCAGCTTGCCAACAATGCCGACATTTCCAATGGTGATTACAATATCCACTGGCTGGAGAAGTTCCTGAGCGAGGACGAGGCGGATTGAGCCCGACCCGTAGCGGGCGCTGGATTTGAGGACCCATCATGGCGATTGCCCGTTTCGGCGCCCAGCTCGACCCCGACACACTCCTGAGGCTGTATCGCCATGGTATGTTTCCCATGGCCGACAGCGCCCACGATCCCAATCTTTTCATCGTCGATCCCGAACTCAGGGGCATCCTGCCGCTCGATGACTTCCACGTGCCGCGCTCGCTGAAGAAGCGTGTCAGATCTGGGATTTATGAGGTGACGGCCGACCAAGCCTTCGCCGAGGTCGTGAAGGGCTGCGCGGCTCCACTGCCCGGACGCGAAAACACCTGGATCAATCCCACCATTTACCGGCTCTACACCGAGTTGCACAGGCGCGGCCATGCCCACAGCGTGGAGACCTGGCAGGATGGCGAACTCGTGGGCGGGCTTTACGGCGTGTCACTGGGGCGGGCCTTTTTCGGCGAGAGCATGTTCTCCACAGCCACGGACGCCTCCAAGATTGCGCTGGTGCATCTGGTGGCGCGCCTCCTGGCCGGCGGATACACGCTGCTCGACACGCAATTCGTCAATGACCACCTCATTCAGTTCGGCGTGGTGGAGATCGAGCGGGCCGATTTCCTAATGCTGCTCGATGAATCGGTGCAGGATGAGGCCGATTTCCATCGCCTCGGCCCTACCTTCAGCGGTCAGGACGCGCTACAGCTAATTACCCAGATGTCATAGACTGGGTGCTCCATGGCGTTCAGCGCCGGGGAACTGGCATACATCCAGCCTGAAAAGACCACTGGCTCCTTCACGCGCGGATCGTCCTCGTCGAGCCCTTCCAGGCGCGCCTTCACATCCTCGGGCATGGATTCCGGCGCGATCGGGCGCAGGGACTTCACCTTCACAAAGGCAGACGCTTCCCGCGGCAGTTCCGGCGGCGTGTCGAAACAGGTTTCCACCGTGACCTCGAGCGTGCCGAAGATGATGGGCTCACCCGCCGCCACGGACAGGTCGACATAGCGTCCCGTAATCTTGTCCAGTGCCCGCAGTTCCGCACCGGGCTGCTGGATAAAGGCCTCGCGCGGGATCATGACCTTGGCGTCTTCCTCTTCACCGGCGGTGGCCCCTTCGGCCGTCTCGCGGGTGTCGCCAGTGGCCTCGCTATCGGTTTTGCTCATCTCTTCGTCGGTGGCGGCGTCGGCAGCTTCGTCCTCAGCTGTCTCGCCGGGGCGCAGGCGCGTGGCCTGGCGGCGCGGCTCCGTCGGGACAGGGCCGGTGTCGTCCGGAAGGCCCGCACCGGCCTCACCATCCGGAAAACCGTCGGCTTCCATGGGACCTTCGACCTCGCCCGGCGGGGCTTCGGCCTCGGGCTCTGGCAGGCTGTCGCCCGGCACTTCGTCCGTTGCAGAAGGCTCCGGCAGGTCCTCGAACCCATCGGCGGGGGCGTCTTCCTCGGCGGGCGTCGCCCCCTCTTCAAGTTCGCGGAAGAGCGCGTCGAGCTCATCCTCGTCCAGCCCGTCGCCCTGTTCGGCAGGCGCGTCCTGCGGGGCATCCTCGTCCTGTGCGAGCCCCGCTTGCCCGCTCCATGCCAGGGCGAGGAGAATGGCCATCAGGGACAAGCGGCCCGTCACACTCATTCGCTGTCTCCATCGCCCTGGGCAAAGGACGCAAACAGGGTGAGCAGGTCCACCGCACCGCGGGTATAGATGATCTCGCCAGTTCCGTCCTGGGGGATGTTGTCGAAGCTGCCACCCGGCTCCACGGCAACATAAGACCGCCCGAGCAGGCCGTCGCTGACAATGCGGGCATCGCTGTCATCGGGCAGCTGGAGCTGTTCGGAGACTTCCATGACCAGTGTCGCTTCAAAGCGCTGCGGATCGAACTGTTTTTCCACCACTTCGCCCATTTTGACCCCGGCCACACGGACTTCCGTGCCCGGTGACACGCCGGAGGCGTTGTTGAACGCCGCCGAGATGCGGTAGGTGGGTCCGTCGCGGCCCTTCTCGCCGGTATCGACATTGGCGAAGGCGGCGAAGGCATCGATCAGGTCCACGGATCCGCGTGTGAAGCGGATCTCGCCGCTGCCGTCGGCCGGCAGGGAGTCGCCGGCCTGGCCGCGCTCGATGGCGACATAGGCCCCGCCAAGCAGTCCGTCGGAGACCACCTTGGCCATGCTGTCGGCGGGAACCTCCACGCTCTCGTCAATGGCGAGAGACAGTCGCGCCTCTTCACCGCCGCCCGCAAGCGCCTTGTCGGTCACCAGGCCCACCTTCACACCGGCCATGCGCACATCGGTCCCGCGCTCGATGCCTGAGACATCATCGAAATAGGCCGCCAGGGCGTAACGGTCTCCACCGCTGCCATCATCATTCGCCGACAGGGAAAACCAGAGGAACGCCGCGGCAATCGCCACGACAATCACACCCAGCAGCGTTTCGGCAATCGATTCACGCATCGGGATCCCAGGCCTCATAGTCGCCGGCTGTGCGCTGGCGTTCGCCGGTGCGGTCAAGCGATCCGGTTGGCTTGTAGGCCTGCAGCGTGCCGGTGTAGTTCGGTTTGTGGTCCTTCTCCCAGGCGCGCCGGGTCAAGGGACGCTCGGTGGGCGGGTCCTCGAAGGTGTGATGCAGCCAACCATGCCAGTCCGGCGGGACCTTGGATGGCTCTGCCAGCCCCTTGTAGACCACGTAGCGGCGGCGGCGCCCTTCGATCGAGGCCTTGCGGTCTTCATAATACTTGTTGCCGAAATCGTCCTCGCCAACGAATTCCGAGCGGCGCTTGATGTCGAACACCGCGCCGAGGGTGGAGCCGTGCCACCAGGTGAAAATCTTCTTTAGCATGGGCCTCAGTTCCTGATCCCGAATTCCGGCGCCATTATGGCTGCGCCGAGCCGTTTGCAACACAAGCGTTCGCAGCCTTGTGACCAAACCCGGCAGACAGCGCAAGACCGGGACGCGCCGGGCGCTTGATCCCGGCGGCGACGCACGACAGCATGGCGTCAAAGATGAGGTCTGGCCATGAACGATTCGTCCGAACTTCCACGCAGCGACCAAGCTGAGATTGCCCGGTTGCTGGCATGGGGAAAAAATCGGCTTGCCGGCGCCGAGCCGGCCGACACGCCGGACGTGCCGGAATGGCCTGCCGTTGAGGCGCTCATTGCGGCGGGGCTCGTGACGCCGCCCCTGCCGGCGGCGAGCCTCTTCGTCCTCGCCGGCCATCGTCAGCCGGCCTCGCCGGACGCCATGGAGCAGGCCGCCATTTCAGCGGAACAGGCGCGACTGGCGGCGGTGGGCTATGTGAGCCTCGCCGACATGGTCGAGGCGCTCGGCCCGGCACCGCGAGACGCGGAACTCGCCGAAGCGATGGCGGCCGGCCTGCCCGGTGAAATCATCGAGGAAGTGCTCCAGGCCAAGAGCGGTGGCCTTGGCGTGGCGCGCCGGTTTCGCATGCTCGCAGGGACCACCGCATCCGGGATTGCCGGTTTCGATGGCCTGCCGGAGGAAGCAGTATTTCCGGCGCACCTGTCTGCGGTCTTCGAGGTCGCCCCGCCGCCTGGGGCCGAACAGCCGAGCTTCGCGCTGGACCTTGCCGGACTGTCGCTACGCCTTTCGGATGCGCCGGACACCGCCCTTGACGGCCTGCACGGCCTTGCGAGCCTGGCGGGGCGGACCGGCGCGGTCATCGGTCTTGCAAATCTTTCCGGCGCGATCATCGCCAGCGGCGCCGCGCCGTCGAGCCGCAAGGGCCAGACCCATGCCAAGGCCCTTCTGGCCGTCCTGTCGGCGATCTTCGGCGGTGAGACCTTCGGTGTGACCCATGCGCGGGCCCTGAAACTGCAGAATGCCGACATCAAGCCGGCCTCCGTGCCTGTCAGGGTGCTGGTTCGGGAAATAAGCGCGTCTGCTGCGAATTGGCTGGCATGTCCCGCCGACCCGCTGGATTGCCCGGCCCTGCTGATCGAAACGGACGCGGCCGGCGCTGAACTGTCTGAGGCCTATACCCGCGGCCTCGCACTCGCCGATGCCGACGCCCTCGCCCGTCTGCGCCAGTGCCTCGGCTCGGCGCGGTCAGGGACCGGATTGCCGGAGGATGCGCTGCGTTCGCGCGGTCTCGGGCCGGCGGCCATCGGCCGGGTCAGGACCGCGCTCGGCGAAGGGCTCGACCTGAGGGCCGCCTTTTCGCGCTGGGTGCTCGGCGACGAGGTGATCAGCCGCGACCTGCAATTGCCGCCGGAGCGGTTCGAGACTGACGGCCTGGCGCTGCTGCGGGCGATCGGTTTTTCCAAGGCAGACGTGGAGGACGCCGTGGCACAGGCCGCTTCGGGGCATGGTGATCTGGCAGGAATCGTGACCGATGCCGGCCTGCCCGCGAGCCTGTCCACCGAGATCCGGCTGGATCTCGCCCGCCTGGCCCGCCGTCTGGGCGATATGGTCGTCTCGCTCAGCCCTGAAGATGCCAACGGCCATTTCGGGTCACTGGTCTCTTCGGGCCTCGGTGTGCGCCTGTTGCCCGCCGCCCGCGAAACCGCACCGGCCACCCTGTCACGCCTGGCCCATATTGAGGGACTGGCCGAGGAATTCGAAGCCGATCATGGCTTCATCGACACACCGCCGGAACCCGAACCAGTCGATGCCATGGCCGGCCTGGCCGGGCCTGGCCGCGCGGAACGCCAGCGGCTGCCCGACCGTCGCAAGGGCTATATCCAGAAGGCCACGGTGGGCGGTCACAAGGTCTATCTCCATACCGGCGAGTTCGATGACGGGTCGCTGGGCGAGATTTTCATCGACATGCACAAGGAGGGCGCCGCCTTCCGCTCACTGATGAACAATTTCGCCATCGCGGTGTCCCTTGGCCTGCAGTACGGCGTGCCGCTGGAGGAATATGTCGACGCCTTCGTCTACACCCGCTTCGAACCGGCCGGCGACGTCACCGGCAATGACCGGATATCCCGCGCGACATCCATACTCGACTATCTCTTCCGCGAGCTTGCGGTTTCCTATCTGGGCCGCGAGGACCTCGCCGAACTCGGTGATGTGACCCATGACGGCCTCGGTCGCGGCCTCGATGACGGCATTGCGCGCAGCACCGGGAGCAATTTCACCGAAGAGGCGGCCCAGCTGATCTCGCGCGGTTTCTCCCGCGGCCAGATCCCGGACAATATCGTGATCCTTGACCGCCGCCGGGAAGAAAAACAGGCCGAGGCCGAAGCCTCAGATACCGCAGACGGGCCCGGATCGGTGATCTCGGAGCAACTGGATGATCCCGACTATCTCTCCGAGCCCTGCCCGGCCTGTGGCCATTTCACGCTGACCGCGGCGCATGACGGCAGTGTGCACTGTGACGCCTGCGGCCAGCAACGCGCGGAGGTCTGATACAGGCGTTTCCCGGCAACTGGCCCGGAAATTGCGGAGTCGGGACGCCTATCAATTCCCCTTTCGGGAGACGTCCCATGCTCAAACACATGCTTGCGGTGCTGTCCCTGGCCGCTCTGGCGCTTCCGGCGGGCGCCCAAGATGCCGCAGAGATCGCGCGGGTCCAGGCGGGCCAGTCCTGCCCGGGCTGCAATCTCTTCCAGGCCAATCTGGCCTATCGTGACCTGCCCGGCATTGATGTGTCCGGGGCGCGGCTGCGCCAGGGCAATCTGAGCCTGACCACGCTGAACGGGGCCAATCTCTCCGGTGCCAATTTGTCGGTGGCCAATCTCTTCGGTGCCCGGCTGACCGGCGCCGACCTCTCCAATGCCGATCTTCAGCGCGCCGTCCTGGTCGGGGCCTATCTCGGCGGGGCAGACCTCACCGGTGCGGCACTGAACGGGGCCAACCTCTCGGGTGCTGAACTCGAAACCGCGAAGGGCCTGACCCAAGCCCAGCTCGATACCGCCTGCGGTGACAGCACCACGCGTCTGCCGAACGGTCTGAGCGTGCGCCCCTGCCGGTGATGTGACGGCACACGCCGATGCAGAATTGCCACAGGACGGCACGCATCGATCGCCGTGAAGCCTAATTAAGTTTTGTGTACGCCGGCTCACCTCTAGCGTGGCGGCCATGCGATACCTGATCTCCAGCCTCTGTGCCTCCGCGCTTGCCATGCCATCGCTTGCCCAGTCCAGCGGCGAGGCGGGCGTCGTCAACTGGGCCCCGACCCTCGGTGGCTATTGCAAGGACTGCAATTTCTCACGCCGTGAACTCTCCGGCTACGACATGCGCGATGCGCGGTTCCCGGGCGTCGATTTCACCGGCGCCCGACTGCGTGGCACCACCGCCGATGGCGCACAGTTTCCGGACGCCAAGGCCGTCCGGGCCGATTTTTCCCTCGCGCGCCTGACCGACACCGTGTTCACCAATGCCGAAATGGCCGGGGCCGTCCTGCACCGTGTGGAGGCCGAGCGGGCCGATTTCAGCGGCGCGGATCTGAGCGACATGGATGCCGGTGATGCCGGCTTCGTTCTGGCGCGCTTTTTGGGCGCGACGCTGGACGGGGCCAATGCCGAACGGTCGCGTTTCGTGGCGGCCGATTTCTCTACGGCCTCGGCGGAGGCGTTGCGTGCCAGCGGCGCGAATTTCTCATCGGCCAATATGGCGGGTATGATCCTCGCCGATGCCGACCTGACGGGCGCCTATCTCGACGGCGCCGACCTCACCGGCGCCAGTCTCGCCGGCGCGCGGATTGCGCGGGCGAGCTTCCGGGACGCACGGCTTTACGCGACCGATTTCAGTGATGTCAGAGGAGCCCGCTCGGCGGATTTCGATGGTGCGTGCGGGGATGACGCGACGGTGGCGCCGAAGGGGATCGATCTTGCCGAATGCGACGATGTCCTGCGCCAGACCGCGACCATCGAATAGGAAGGACAGTCTTGATCAGGCGGGCGGCCAGACCGCCACGCCGAACAGGATCGGATGCAGCCACAGGATGAGCGCGGCGGACACGCCGAGGCCCACGACAATGGCGATGACGTCGCCCATGGGATTGATGTCGGCCACCGCCCCGGCGCCCAGGTCACCGCGCTTCTTCGCGCGGATGCGCGCCAGGACGCCGTAGGCCAGGAAACTGGCGAACAGGATCACCGCCACGGTATCGCCATTGGCCAGCAAATGGCCGAGCGCCCAGAGCTTGACCGCCGCCAGCATGGGGTGCTTGAGCGCGCGGGCGATGTAGCCGGTGGGGGCATAGGCGGCCACCAGCATGATCAGGGCCACCGGCATCAGTATGTAGTTCAGGTGCCGGCCCCAGACCGGAGCGGTGTAGAGCAGCCCGCCGGGCCGCGCTTCGCCATAACCCCAGATCATCAGCACAAGGCCCGCAAGTGCGACCAGTCCATAGAGACCCATGAAGGCGGGCTCGCCCATGTTCCGCCGCAGGTCCCTTCCCTCGGTGCGCGGACGGAAGGCACTGAACAGGTGCGTGCCGAAAAAGATCACAAGACCCGCAATGAACCAGACCATCTGCCCCTCCAAGCCTCCGACCTTGCCCTAGCCGTCCTTCTTCGGCGGCTCGACGATGCGGATATGAAGCTCGCGGAGCTGCCTTGCGTCAACCTTTGACGGCGCCCCCATCATCAGGTCCTGGGCCTGCTGGTTCATCGGGAAGAGCGTCACGTCGCGAATGTTCTCGGCATCGGCCAGCAGCATGACAATGCGGTCCACACCCGGCGCTATGCCGCCATGGGGCGGTGCGCCGTATCGAAAGGCGTTCAGCATGCCGCCGAACTCAGCCTCCACCACATCAGGGCCATAACCGGCGAGTTCGAAGGCTTTCAGCATGATGTCCGGGCGGTGATTCCGGATCGCGCCTGAGGAGAGCTCGACGCCGTTGCAGACAATGTCGTATTGGAACGCCTTGAGGTCCAGGATTGCCTCATCGCCCTCGGCCTGCGCCCTTTTCAGGGCCTCCAGCCCGCCCTGGGGCATGGAGAAGGGGTTGTGGGAGAAGTCGATCTTCCTGTTGTCCTCGTCCCACTCATACATGGGGAAATCGACAATCCAGCAGAGCCGGAAGACATCCTTCTCGCAGAGGTCGAGTTCGTCACCGACCCTGAGGCGCGCCGCGCCGGCGAGCTTGTAGGCATCCGCTGTCTTGCCGGCAGAGAAGAACACGCCGTCGCCATCGCCGAGGCCCATGTGTTCCAGGAGGGCTTTCGAATGCGCGGGATCGAAATTCTTGAGCACCGGGTCCTGGCTGGTGACCGCGCCGCCCTCGCCTGCCTTGAGGCGTGAGTAGCCGAGGCCCGGGGCCTGCATCTCCTTCTTCGCCCAGGCGTCCATCTCGTCGAAGAATTTCCGCGACTGGCTGGCGGCGGCGCCCGGCGCGGGGATGGCGATCACCTTCCCGCCACCCTTGATGATCTTCGCGAAGATCGAGAAGCCGGTCCTACTATCGTCGGCGAAGAATTCGGTGACATCCTTCAGTTCGATGGGATTGCGCAGGTCCGGCTTGTCGGTCCCGTACTTCGCCATGGCCTCGGCATAGGGGATGTGGGGAAACGGTCCCGGCGGTACGGTGCGGCCCTTGTCATCCCAGTTCGCGAACTCGGCGAAAAGACCGTGCAGGACGGGCTCGATGGCATTGAACACGTCTTCCTGGGTGACGAAGCTCATCTCCACGTCAAGCTGGTAGAACTCGCCCGGTGAACGGTCGGCGCGCGCGTCCTCATCGCGGAAACAGGCGGCAATCTGGAAATAGCGGTCGAAACCGGAGACCATGAGCAGCTGCTTGAACTGCTGCGGCGCCTGGGGCAGCGCATAGAACTCGCCGGGGTGCAGGCGCGATGGCACGAGGAAATCGCGTGCGCCTTCCGGGCTCGAGGCGGTGAGAATGGGGGTCTGGTACTCGGTGAAACCCTGCTCCACCATGCGCCGGCGGATCGAGGCGATGACCTCGCTGCGCAGGCTCATATTCTTGTGCAGCGTTTCCCGGCGCAGGTCGAGGTATCGGTGGCGCAGGCGCACATCCTCGGGATAGTCGGGCTCGCCGAAGACCGGCAGGGGCAGCTCTGCCGCCTCCGACTGGACCGAAAGGCCCGTGGCGCGGACTTCGATCTCACCGGTGGCGAGGTTGGGGTTCACCAGGTCGCTGGCGCGTTCCACCACTTCGCCGTCAATGGTGATGACGCTTTCGGCGCGCAGCCGTTCGACGGTCTCGAATCCCGGCGCGCCCGGATTGAAGACAATCTGTGTCAGTCCGAAATGGTCGCGCAGGTCGACGAACAGGACCCCGCCATGGTCGCGCTTGCGGTGCACCCAGCCGGACAGGCGGACGGTGTCTCCGGCGTGCGACTGGCGCAGCTCGCCGCAGTTGTGGGTGCGATAATCATGCATGGATGGTGGGCTCCGGGTGCGGATCAGGGAAAATTTGGCCGGACGTGGCCATGTCCGGCTCGCCTTTGTCAAGCAGGTGGGATAGGCCCGTTTCCCATGACCGAACAAGACCTCGTGCCCATCACCGACACAGCCGCGCTGGAGGCGGCCTGCCAGGACCTCGCGGCGTCGGACTTTCTCTGCGTGGATACCGAGTTTCACCGCGAGACGACCTATTACCCCAAGCTCTGCCTGGTGCAGGTCTCCGGCGAAGACAGCGAATACATTATCGATCCGCTGGCCGACGGCCTTGACCTTGCGCCCTTCATCGATCTCCTGATGGACCCCTCACGGGTGAAGGTTTTCCATGCCGCGCGCCAGGACATGGACATCTTCGTGGAGATGGCCGGCGCGCCGCCTGCGCCGATCTTCGACACCCAGATTGCGGCCATGGCGCTGGGACTTGGTGATTCGATTTCCTATGACAATCTGGTCTCCCGCCTGACCGGCGCGAAGATCGACAAGTCGAGCCAGTTCACCGACTGGCAGCGCCGCCCCCTGAGCCAGAAGCAGCTGCGCTACGCCCTCGGTGATGTCACCCATCTGCGCGACGTTTTCCTGAAGATGCGCCGCCAGCTGGAACAGATGGACCGCCTCGACTGGGTCCGCGCGGAGATGGCGGCCTATGAGGACCCGGCGCTCTATGACGCCGATCCGAAGAATGCCTGGCAGCGCCTGAAGGTTCGCCGTCCGCGCAAGGACTATCTGGCGGTGCTGGCCTCGGTGGCCGCCTGGCGGGAAGAACTTGCCCAGAGCCTGGACAAGCCCCGCCGGCGCATCCTGAAGGACGACGCGATACAGGAAATCGCCGAACAGCGGCCCACCGATTTGAAGGCCATGGACCGCCTGCGTGCCGTGCCGAACGGCTTTGGTCGGTCGCGGCATGGTGAAAGCCTGCTGGAAGCGATCCGTGCCGCGATCGCCGACCCGGCCGCCCATGCCCCGCAAATTCCGCGCGAAGCCCAGCGCAATCCCGCACCGCCCGGCGCCACCGACATGCTTAAGGTGCTGTTGAAGACGGTTTCTGAGCAAAAGTCCGTCGTGCCGCGCCTGATCGCCAATGCCGCCGACCTCGAAGCCATCGCCCAGGGCCGGATCAGCGACACAGCCGTCGGCAGCGGCTGGCGCTACGATCTCTTTGGCAAGCGGGCCGAAGCGCTGCTGGACGGTCACCTGGCCGTGCGGTTCCGCGGCGGCGAGGTGGAATTTTTCGAGACCGGGTGAGTGTCTCAGCCGATGGATGCGTCGAGGTCGAGTTCCCTGGCCGCCTGCTCCAGCCGGCGGGTGACGATTTCCGACACCATTTCCTCGCCATGCCGGCCCGGGCGGAGCACCAGCGCGCCGGCCTCGACACGCAGGCTGGCACCGGCCAGCAGTTCCGCGGTACGGCCCGACAATGCCGCACCGAGGCGCATGAGCGCCCCGACCTGCCGGGCACAGCGTTCAAGCGCCTCACCGATCAGTTCGGCGTCCTCCTCCGGCAGCCTGAACCCCTTTGAATACCGCCGCGCTGCTGCGCCAGCGAGAAACAATCGCTCGGCGTGTCCGACCCCGGCAAAGGGGCCGTGGCGAACGAGGTCATAGGCGAGCTGTGCGCGGTATTCCGGGTGGAGCGTCGCGCCGATGTCCGACAGCCGGCAGGCCGCCCGCAGGAGGAGCGTGTCACGCGCTGCGTCTTCGAACATGGGCGGCAGGCTTTCGATCACGGGTGCGACAAATGCCGTCAATGCGTCGCAGAAAGCGCGCTGTTCAGGCCGCAGGCGACCGACGGTCTCCACACCGTCGAGGAAAACCCGCTCCGGCAGGTGGCGACCGTCCGAGGCCATGAAGAGCCGGCCCTCCCGCAACCCGTAGGCCGATACCTGCAGGCGCTCCATGGCACTGACACGGAAGATCTCGTCCAGAACGAGCGCGGCATAGGGCAGAAGCGGTGCGCGCTTCTGCGAGACGCCGCGGGCGGTGTCGTGGATGTCATCACCCGGATCGGCGAAACGCTTGGCGAGGCGGCGGACATCCTTTTCGGTCATGGTGTAGCCGTGCAGCAGGCGCAGCGGATAACCGACATGGTCCATGTGCACACGGGCAAAGGCCCGGAAGGAGCCACCCACGGCATAGAAGGTGGCACCGGCGCCGGGTATGACAGCAGATTCAGCGAGCGAGGCCTGAACCCGGGCGCGCACCGCCTGCTCGTCGAAATTCCCGTCTTCGCCCTGCAGCGCCAGCGGGCCCACAAGGTGGGTCTCGCCATTGCCGAGGTGCCCGTCACGACATGCAATCAGTTCGAGGCTCGACCCGCCAAGGTCGCCGACGACCCCGTCCACGCCGATCAGCCCTGCGCGGACACCTTCGGCCGAGGACACCGCTTCTTCGGGCCCCGACAGGACGCAGATGTCGAACCCGGCCCCCCGGCGGGCGCGCTCCACGAAGTCTGCGCCGTCGCCAGCGGTGCGCACTGCCGCCGTGGCGAAGGCCTCCACCGGAACATCGCCGAGCCCATCGGCGATCGCACGGAAGCGCTTGAGTGCCGCGAGGGCCAGCTCGATGCCATCGGGGTCAAGGCGGCCGGTCTGCCCGAGCCCACGTCCGAGGCCTGCCATGACCTTTTCATTGTAATGGGGCGTCACGCTGTGGCCGCGCAGGGCAAAGACGACGAGCCGGACCGAATTCGAGCCGATGTCGATGACCCCGCGCAGGGATTCGGTGTTGCTGGTGCCAGCTCCCTCCCCGTCGGGTGCCTCGCCCCGGGCGCGGAGGAGATCGAGGGCGCCCACGCTACTTCACGCTCCGCTTTCGCGGTGTGAGCTTGGGCGGCATGTTGACCTCCAGCGACCGGCCCGCGCCGGAATAGCTCGGCGCGCTCATGAAGTATTCATGGGACGAGAACGGTTTGCCCTTGGTCGGCGGTTTCAGGCGCTTGTAGCGGCCATCGGGCTCCAGCACCCAGCTCTGGGTATCATCATTGATGTTGGCGACCATGATCTGGTGCAGGACCTGGCGGTGGACGGTTGGATTAAGGACGGGCACGAGCGATTCCACGCGTCGCTTCAGATTGCGCTGCATCCAGTCCGCCGAGGAGATGAAGACCTTCGCCTTGGAGGACGGCAATTGATGACCGTTGCCGAAGCAGCAGATGCGGGAATGCTCAAGAAAGCGCCCGACAATCGACTTGACGCTGATCGTCTCCGACAGCCCCTCAATCCCCGGACGCAGGCAGCAGATGCCGCGGATCACCAGCGTGATGGGAACCCCAGCCTGGCTGGCGCGATAGAGCGCGTCGATAATGTCATTGTCGACGAGGGAGTTCATCTTCGCCCAGATACCCGAGGGCTTGCCCGCCTTCTGGTTGCGCGCCTCGGCCTCGATCATCCTGACCAGATCCGATTCCAGCGTCTTCGGCGACATGGAGATGCGTTCAAAATCCGGTGCAACCGAGGGCAGTTCCCGGTTGCCGGTGATGAAATTGAACATCTTTTGCGCGTCGCGGCCAAAGGCGTTGTCGGCGGTGAACAGCGACAGGTCGGTGTAGAGGCGTGCGGTGATCGGGTGGTAGTTGCCCGTGCCGAAATGGGTGTAGTAGCGCAGTTCCCCCTCTTCGCGCCGGACCACCAAGCTCACCTTGGCGTGGGTCTTGTAGTCGACAAACCCGTAGACAACCTTGGCGCCCACCCGCTCCAGGTCACGCGCCCAGCGCAGATTGGCCTCCTCGTCGAAGCGCGCCTTGATCTCCACGAGCGCGGTGACGTTCTTGCCGGCCTCCGCCGCCTCGATCAGCGCCTCGACGACGGGGGAATCCTTGCTCGTGCGATAGAGCGTCTGCTTGATGGCCACCACATTGGGATCGCGCGCGGCCTGGCCGATGAACTGCACGACGACGTCGAAACTCTCATAGGGGTGGTGGACCACCATGTCCTTGTGGCGGATGGCGGCGAAGATGTCGCCGCCGAACTCGCGGATGCGCTCGGGAAAGCGCGGCTCATAGGGCGTGAAGGTGAGGTCGGGCCGCTGCTTGGTGATGAGTTCCGACAATTGCGCGATGCCGAGCATACCATTGGTCGTGACCACGTCGCCCGGATCGGCCTCGATCTCCCGCAGGATCAGGTCCTGCAGCTCGCCACCGCCGCGATTGTCGATCTTGATCCGCACGATCTTGCCTCGCTTGCGCTCGTTCAGCAGGATCTCGAACTCGCGGATCAGGTCCTCGGCTTCTTCCTCGATCTCGATATCACTGTCGCGCACGACCCGGAAAAGGCAGCGCTCCGCCTCGCGATAACCGGGATAGAGATCGGAGACGAACATGCCGATGACCTCTTCCACCGCGATGAAGCGCAGGCGGCCAGGATCATCCTCCGGCAGGGCGACGAAACGCTGCATCTGTGTCGGCATGGGCACCAGGCCCGTCATCATCTGGCGGTTGTCATCATCCTCCGGCGCCAGGGTGAAGGCCATGGCGAATCCAAGGTTCGGGATGAAGGGAAACGGATGGATGGGATCGACGGAGAGCGGCGTGATGATCGGAAACAGTTCCGCATCGAAATAGGCCTTGAGGGCGGCGCGGTCCTCATCGTCGAGCTCATCGACCCTGACGACTTCGATGCCCTCCTTGCGCATTTCCTCGCGCAGCATGTCCCAGCGCTTCTGCTGGGCCTTCATGAGCCGGTTGGAAACGGTGCGGATACGATCAACCTGCTCCGACGGTGTCAGGCCATCCTGGGACTTGCTGGTGATCCCCTGTCGCATCTGTTCGCGCAGGCCCGCATAGCGGACCATAAAGAATTCATCGAGATTGCTGGCGGAAATCGACAGGAAGCGCAGGCGTTCGAGCAGCGGATGGTTCGGGTTGGCCGCCTCCTCGAGGACACGAATGTTGAAATCGAGCCATGACAGTTCGCGATTGAAGAAGCGATCGGGCGACTTCAGCGACGGCTTCTCATGCCCGGCATGGCGCAGCACGCGGGCGCGCGAGGACGTCCTGCCCGCACCGTTTAGCGACTTGATGGCCGCTTCAGTCGTCTGGCTCTCGCTCATCATTCCTGTCCAGTGTCTCAAACAATTCGCCCGTGCCGGGACCTTCGGCGAGGATCTCCTTCGCCAGGGCCACGCTCAGGCCCCTTCTCTGGTCCGACATGGCGCGATGCACGCGATCAGCGATCCTTTCGATCTCGGCGTAGCGCCTCGGCAGGCGTGAGAGCAAGATGTCGGCCACGCCATCGGGCAGAAAAATGAAGCGCTGGCGGAAGGCTGTTTCCAGCCTGGCCCGCATCAGGCCGTCATCGGGCGGCCCGATCTCCACCACGGGCATGGCGCGCAGGCGCGACATCACATCGGGTGGCTGGAGCACCAGATCTACGGGTGGCTGCTTCGCGAAAAGGACGATCGGCTGTCCCCTTTCCTCGGCGCGATTGAGCAGTGCCATGAGCGCCAGGCCATCACTGATCGTCTCGGCATCATCCACAGCCGCGCCCTGCCAGGCCAGCCGGTCGATTTCATCCGGAGACGCCGCCGACACCTGCCCGCCATCGGTCAGAACCGCCCCGCTGGCTTCGCAGAACGCCCCGGCGAGCGTGGAAAGTCCGCTCTGCACCGGGCCGACCACGGCGAGCCATGAGGTGGGCCAGTCCTGCCAGGCCGACAGACGATCGATGGCGTCGGCATTGGCCGGCGAACGCAGGATGTGGTCGAGGTCGGGCTCCGGCGGCTTCAGGTCGAGGAAGGCCTGGTGGGGCGCAGAACGCTTGCCGGCCGTCATGGCGCGCCTCCGGGCCTGTGCATTCAGCGCTCCGTCACGGTCTCTTCGGTGAGGAAATCAAGGAAGTCCTCACCGCTGTCTTCCGTCGGGACCTCAAGGCGGCTGCCATCGCTGCCGGGGGTATCGGCGGGCCGGGACGGGGCCTGGGGCACCGCCGGCCGGTAACCAGCCGTGCGCATGACCCAGCCGGTGGGATTCTCGTCGATGGCGATACCGCGCTGCATGAGGTCGTTGCGCAGCCGGTCGATATCGCCGGCGAAGGCAAAGTCCACCACGGCGCCATCGCTCGCCAGGGCCTGGACATTGAACTGGGAGATCAGGGGTGAGCGCGAAAGCGCCCGACGCAGGCCGACCCATTCGGCAATGGACGTGTAGCGGATGGTCGAGCGCACCTGCGTGCGCGTGGCTGAGCGCACGACGGACTGCTTCTTCCAGTTGCTGTCAAGCCGGTCGCGCAGGCTGCGGGCCTGGTCAGCGGGCATCAGCTGGCGGCTAAGCTGTCCGAGCTGCACAATGTTGTCCGGTGTCCAGAGCAGGATTTCGGTCGGCGACAAATCGGTCGGCTGGCGCGCGATGATGACGCGACGCGCATCCAGTTCCGACTGGATGCCGCGATAGTCCAGATCAGGGTCGGCCCCGCCCGGGACAATTGCCAACTTGAAGGGCGCGATGGCAAAGAGGTCTTCTTCCGGCAGGGTTGCGGCGAGCGCGGAACCCTCATCGACGGCGAGCACGGCAAGCGGCGCCTGGCGGTCCACGTAGGGCACGCCGAGCCCGTCAAGATAGGAACGCACCGCGCGCGGATTGAACACGACCGACAGCTTGCCGCGATAGGTGCCCCCGCCGCGGGCCTCCTCGACGATGTCGACGGCCGCTGCGAGCCTGTTGGCGGTTTCCAGGTCAATCATGAGGCCGCCCGACGCGCCACGATCCACAGGCAAGGTGATCTTGTTCATCAGGCGCCGGGCCCCAATGATGCGGGCGGCCGCGAACGCCTTCTCCTGGGCCTCGATCGTGGTCTCGGCACGTTCGTCCACAGGGATTTCTGCAATGGTGTAGACTTTGCGCGTATCGGCTGCGGCGGTCTGGGAAATCAGGCCCGCGGCGATCAGTGACATCATGGCGAGGAGCATGCCCCGCCCTGCCTGCAGGCCTGCCAGAAGGCGTGTGATCAGGGTCTTCACCATGGCTGCCGTCTCCTCGGTCTCGTGATGGGCGAGTCGTCTTTACCAAGCTGGCTCACACTTGCGAACCGACAATCTCCGGTAGATCACAGCTTTACGCGCCGCGCCTGTTCGGGCCATAGGTCGCCTCCATGGCAAAATCAGACAAACCCCTTTCCTACAAGTCCGCCGGTGTCGACATTGCGGCGGGCGACCGGCTCGTGGATGCCATCAGGCCCCTGGCCCAGGCGACCCGACGGGCGGGCGTTGCCTCCGATCTTGGCGGTTTCGGTGGCCTCTTCGACCTGAAAGCAGAGGGTTTCCGGGATCCCGTGCTCGTCTCCGGCACCGATGGCGTGGGCACCAAGCTGATGCTGGCGTTCGCCACGGGCCACCATGACACGATCGGCATCGACCTGGTGGCCATGTGCGCCAATGATGTCCTGGCCCAGGGCGCCGAGCCTCTGTTCTTCCTCGACTATTTCGCCACGGGTAAGCTCGACGCGGGCGTGGCCGAAGCCGTTATTGCCGGTATCGCCGAGGGTTGCCGGCGCGCCGGATGCGCCCTGATTGGCGGCGAGACCGCCGAGATGCCAGGCATGTATGCGCCTGGTCACTATGACCTTGCCGGCTTCGTGGTCGGGGCCGTGGAGCGCGACAGCATCCTGCCGCGGCAGTCAGACATGGTCGCCGACGACGTGCTGATCGCCCTGCCCGCCACCGGCCCGCATTCAAACGGCTATTCCCTGATCCGCAAGGTCGTCGAGCGCACGGGCCTCGGCTGGGACGTACCGGCCCCCTTTGCCGAGGAGACCCTACTCGGCGAGGCGCTGCTGACGCCAACGGCGCTCTATGCCCGACCGCTTATGCCGCTGCTCAAGGCCGGCTTGATCAAGGGCGTTGCCCATATCACCGGCGGTGGCCTGCCGGGCAATGTGCCACGCATGCTGCCGGAGGGCCTGCGCGCCGGGATCGACGCGACGAGCTGGTCGCGGCCGGCGGTCTTCGACTGGCTGCAGCGGGAAGGCCGCATCAGCGAGGCCGACATGCAGGCCACGTTCAATCTTGGCGTCGGCATGGTGTGCGCCGTCGCGGCGGAAGAGGCCGACGGCGTTCTCGATGCGCTCGCCGGGAGCGGCGCCTGGGCGATCGGGACACTGGTCGGGACACGGGCATGAATGCGCCCCGCCTGCGCCTTGCGATCCTGATTTCCGGCCGGGGCTCGAACATGGAGGCGCTGCTGGAGGCTGCCGATTCACCGGACTATCCCGCCCGGCCCGTCATCGTGATCAGCAACCGCCCGGCGGCGAAGGGGCTGGATACGGCCCAGAGCCGCAGCGTGGAGGCCATTGCCATCGACCACAAGGCGTTCGGGACCGATCGCGAGGCCTTCGAGCGTGAACTCGACCGGGCCCTGCGCCGGGCCGGTGCGGAGATCATTGCCCTGGCAGGCTTCATGCGGGTGCTGACACCCTGGTTCGTCGCGCGCTGGGCCGGGCGGCTGATCAACATCCATCCGAGCCTGTTGCCGAAGTATCCGGGCCTCGACACCCACGCCCGCGCCATCGCCGCCGGCGACCGCACCGCCGGCTGCACCGTCCACTATGTCAATGAAGGCGTCGACCAGGGCGAAATCATTGCCCGCGCCGAGGTGCCGATCCACCCTGGCGACACGCCCGAGACCCTGGCCGCGCGCACGCTCCCGGCGGAACACAGGCTCTATCCAGAGGCGCTGAGACTGGCCTGCGAGAAGCTGCTTGCAGCCCGCACAGATTGAGGCAAGTCTGGATCCGAGTTTTCGAGGGGACAAAGATGAAGACCATCATGACCGCCCTACTGGCGCTGCTGCTTGGTGGCGCCGCCGGCATCATTGCGAGCCGGGTGGAGCCCACGCGGTCCTTCCTCGACGAGGATTTGTTCGGCACGAGCCCGCCACTGCGCGTGAAGGACATCGGGCAGGACATGGCGCGCTTTTCCGACGCGCAGCTCGCCGCGGTCGGCATGATCAGCTGTTATCAGGATCCGCTTCTGGCCGCCTCGGCGGTCACCGACACGCCGGATGAAGACGCGGGCGACATGCAGGCGGACACCGCACACGGCGAGACGATTGACCGGTTCTGGCGCGAGACCCGCCGGCGCGACCGGGCCGAGACGCCGCAGACCTCGCCCCGGCTCACGCCGCCGGAGCTGGCCGACCTGCCGGGCCTGATCAAGCTGGAAATCATCCTCAGCGCGGGCGGCTCGGAGCGAAGCCACTGTGGTGCCACACGGATCGCGGAGAACTGGTTCATCACCGCGGCCCATTGCGTGAGCTACGACCAGGAGGTCTTCGACATCATCGCCCTGCCGCCGCGGGTGGATTCGCTTGAGGAGGGCACACCGATCCGGCCAGTCACCCATGCGGTCTGCCACGGTGCCTCGGACTATTTCGTGGAGTCCGGCAATCTGCTCGGCGACGATGTGGCCCTGCTCTACCTCGCCGATGTCACCGGCTTCGAGGATGTGGCCGTGGCCGATGTCGATCTTGGCCGCGACGCGGTGCTGCCCGCTGACATCGAGGCCCTGCGCTTTGCCGGCTGGAGCCAGAATTCCCTGGTGACCGAGCGCGATCCGGAGAACGGCCTCATCCTCCGGGACGGGTCGCGCTTCCTGCAGGGCGGGCCGCTGGAACTCGGCGTCTATGGCCGCCAGGTGCTGCGTGCCGACCCGGTGGACAATCTCGGGCCCTGCCAGGGTGACAGTGGCGGGCCGCTTTACGCAGAGATCGACGGCGAAACCCGCCTGCTCGCCATTCTCTCCCGGGTCACCCCGCCGGGCAGCGACGAAACCGATGCCGACGGCAATCCCAGCGATGGCTGCCGCCCGCACAAGGCCGCCTTCTTCATCCGCACCAGCGGCTATGCCGACTGGATTTCGAGGATAAAGAAGACCTGCCTGCAGCGGGGACGTTTCCTGTGCTGATCAGGCGGTGAGCCGCATCAGGGTCTGGCTGGACTGGCAGAGGAGCCGTCCGCTCGCCTTGTCGGTGACGCGTGACTGGATGACCAGCGTTTTCGATCCGAGGTGCACGGGCGTGGCGGTGGCCAGCAGCGTGCCTTCCGATATCGATCCCACCATGTTGCTCGCGCTCTGGAAGGTCGAGGCGCGCTCGCCCGCCGCGAGATAAAGCCGCGCCAGCGCCGCACCCGCGCACATGGCCAGACCTGACAGGACCGCGCCGTGTGTGCCGCCCTCCGGCGTGGCAAGCCCCGCGCGCATGGCGAGTTCGAGGCAGACGTGGTCTGGCGATGCAGACACAATGGTGGCCCCGAGTTCGAAAACGAAAGAGCCCGCGAAATGGCTTCGCAGGCTCTCCCTCAGCCCATCGGCGTCCAAGTCTCAGCCCACAATGTCGGCTTCGGAAAAGAACTGCCGGATCTCGATCTCGGCGTTCTCAGCGGAATCCGAACCGTGCACCGAATTCTCGCCGATGGACTGCGCGTAGAGCTTGCGGATGGTACCGTCGGCGGCGTCCTCGGGGTTCGTGGCGCCCATGACGTCGCGGTATTTCGCCACGGCGTCCTCGCCCTCGAGCACCTGCACGACCACTGGCGCGGAGGTCATGAATTCCACGAGCTCGCCATAGAAGGGACGCTCCTTGTGCACCTCGTAGAAGCGACCGGCCTGGGCTTCGGTCATGTGGATGCGGCGCTGGGCGATGATGCGCAGGCCGGCCTCCTCGATCACCTTGTTGATCGCGCCGGTCAGGTTGCGGCTCGTGGCATCGGGCTTGATGATGGAGAAGGTACGCTGGGTCGCCATGGATTTTGTCCTGTGATTTGGGGAAAGTGCATAAGACCCGCGCGCTATAGCCGCCGGGGCCGGGTGCGGCAACAGGCGATCAGGCCTTGTTTTCCGCCCAGCCGCCGCCGGGCTTCTGCTGGAAATAGCGCACTTCGCATCCGGCCTTGCGCGCCTGGCGGAACTGGTCGCGTGCGGTTTCGCGCGCGGCGGTGTCCTTGCCGTCGAAAACCACCATGACGCGGTGGAAGCCCTCCGTTTCAGCCTGCTGGCCGTTGAGCAGCATCAGGGCCTCTGCGGCGTTCGGCGCCCTCGTGTGCGTCGATAACAGCACCGGCTGGCGCGACGCATCGGCCTCCCCGCCTGCCAGCGCATGGGGCAGGAAACTGTCATCGCGATAGCTCCAGAGATCATGGTCGAGGGCTTCCAGCACCTCCGCCGACGGGCTCGAGACCAGCACCCGCCAGTCATTCTGCAGGCATTTCTCCAGCAGCGGCGCAAGCGCCGTGACCAGGCGGGCGCCTTCGAGATGGTAGAACCACCATTCGGTTGGCTGCGCGTCACCATCCTCCGCCACCCGATCAGCCTTCCTGGATGTCCCGGACCCAGCGGTCGAGCAGCCGGGGGCCGAAACCGGACGCCCAGCTCGGATCGAGGGGGGATTTCTCGCCCTCCTTCCAGGCCACGCCCGCAATGTCGATGTGCGCCCAGGCCTGTCCGTCATTGATGAAACGCTGGAGGAACTGCGCGGCGGTGATGGAGCCCGCGGCACGCCCGCCAATATTACGCATGTCGGCGAATTTCGACTTCAGCAGCTTGTTGTAATTCTCGCCGAGCGGCATGCGCCAGACCGTCTCGCCCTCGGCCTGGCCGGCGGCGTCGAGGGCCGCGGCGAGCTTGTCATCATTTGAGAAGACACCGGCATGCTCATGGCCGAGCGAGATCACGATGGCCCCCGTCAGCGTGGCGAGGTCGACAATCGCAGCGGGCTTGAAATGCTCCTGGGCGTACCAGAGCACGTCGCACAGAACGAGCCGGCCCTCGGCATCGGTGTTCTGGACCTCGATGGTCTGGCCACTGGCAGAGGTCAGGATGTCGCCCGGGCGGATGGCGTCGCCGTCGGGCATGTTCTCCACGAGGCCGACCAGGCCGACGACATTGGCCTTCGCCTTGCGCTGGGCGAGCGTCTTCATCGCGCCCGAAACCGCCGCGGCGCCGCCCATGTCGCCCTTCATGTCCTCCATTTGCGGTCCGGGCTTGAGCGAGATGCCACCGGTATCGAAGCAGACACCCTTGCCCACCAGTGCGGCGGGCGCGTCGCCGTCATCGCCGCCCATCCATTCCATGACAACAAGCTGGCTTTCGCGCACCGAACCCTGCCCGACGCCCAGCATGGCGCCCATGCCGAGCTTCTTCAGTTCCTTCTCGCCAAGGATCGACACCTTCACGCCGAGGGGTTCAAGCTCGTCCTTCAGGCGTGCGGCGAAACTCTCGGGGTAAAGCACGTTCGGTGGCTCGTTCATCAGGTCGCGCGCCAACTCCGTTCCTGCGGCAGCCGCGTCGAAGCCTTCCCAGGCCTTCTTCGCGCCGGCCATGTCATCAACCACGACGGTGAGCGAATCGATGCTCGGCCGGTCGGTTTTCTTCTGCTGGGTGCGGTAGTTGTCGAACCGGTAGGCTGCGAGGCGAAAGCCCAGCGCCACGCGGGCGGCATCCTCAGCGCTGGCATCCTCCAGGTGCACCGCAGCGGTCTTCAGCCCACTCATCAGGATCGCCTTGGCGAAGCGGGCGCCGGCAAGCTCGTAGAAACGCGCGTCGCGATCCTTCGCCTTGCCGCCACCGAGCAGGACGACCTTCTTGGCCTTGTGCCCCTTCGGCATGACGATGTCGACATGCTCGCCCGCCGCGCCGGAGAAACGACCCGTGGTCGCGGCATGGGCCAGAAGTCCGTCGGTCGCGGCATCGATCTCGCCGGCAATGTCGGGCAGCTTGCCCTTTTCGCCGGTGATGAAGGCGTGGACATCGACGCTCGCGGATTTCGCAAATTTGACTTTCATGGTGTGGAATCTCCTGAAAGCGGTGAACTTAGGCGTCGACGCCGACACTGCAACTCGTTACCTCTCCGCTGGAGAATGGTGATCGCAGGCAACGGGAAGGCCGCAGGGCTCCGCAACACGCATGAACAGTGTCCAGAGGTATCTGTTTTACGCCGTCCTGCGCACGGTGGTGCTGATCGTCGGCGGACTGGCGCTCCTGGCCCTGCTCGCCCAAGGCCTTTCACAGACCGATCTCCTGGTGGAGAACCGCCAGTCGGCGTTGACCTATTTCTTCGTCGTGCTGCTCGGAGCCCCGCAGGTCATGGCGCTTCTCCTGCCGCTGGCGGTGTTCATCGCCACGATCTGGTCGCTCAACCGGCTGCACAAGGATTCCGAGATCGTCGTGGCCCAGGCGGCGGGCATGACAAAGTGGCAGACCGCCTCCCCCGTCCTGCGCCTGGCGGTACTGGCGGCGATCGTTCAGCTGGGCGTCAATCTCTGGGTGCAGCCAAGCGCCCAGCGCGAAATGCGCGAAACCATCACCGAAGCACGCGCCGACCTGATCACCTCGCTGGTCAAACCCGGTGCCTTCACCAGCGCGGCTGACCGGCTGACGATTTTCACCCGCGACATATCCGGCGGCGTGCTCCAGGGCATCTATATTTCCGACCAGCGCGACCCCTCAGCCGAGAGCGACTATCTGGCCCGGCGCGGCACGGTCGTGGAAGTCGACGGTGCGCCGGCCATCATCATGGATGACGGCCAGATCCACCAGACCGACCAGAACGGCGCCCTCTCCATCCTCGCCTTCGACCAGTACCAGTTCGATCTCACCCCCTTCATGAAGGAACGTGGCGACGTGGTACTGAAGGCGTCGGACCGGTTCCTATGGGAGCTGTTCTATCCCGACATGTCGAATTACCTGCAGCGCCAGGATGCTGACCGCTACCTCGCCGAGGGGCATGCGAGGCTGACCATGCCGCTCATTTCCATTGTCATGGCGATGATCGCCATTTCCGCGGTGCTTGGCGGGGACTTTTCCCGCCGGGGCTATTCCCGCCGGATCGTGATCGCCGTGGCCGGGGCGGTTGTCCTGCTGATCATCCAGCTCAGCCTGCAGGCCGCCAGCGTCGACGAACCGGCCCTCAATGCCGCCCAGTATATCGTGCCCGCCGGCATCTTTCTTGTGCTCCTGTTCCGTTTCCTCGGCCGCGGAGGACGGCGGCGGTCGCTGCGGACGGTCCGGCGGCGGGAGGCCCTGCCGGCATGAACCCGCTCAACCGTATCCAGCGCTACGTCTTCGGCGAGAACCTGAAGAACCTCCTCACGGTGGTCGGCGTGTTCTGCCTCGCCATCCTGCTCGTCGACGTGGTGGAACAGATGCGCACGGTCGGCACGCGGGCAGAAATCGGCCTGCCGACGGCGCTGCGTCTCAGCGCCTACAAGCTTCCCATGCTTATCGAGCTGACCATGCCCTTCGCCCTGCTTGCGGCCAGCATGATGACGTTTTCCCGGCTGAACCGGCGTGCCGAGCTTCCCGCCATCCGGGCCGCCGGCGTTTCGGGCTGGCGCTTTCTCGGCCCCGTGATCACGCTCGCAGTCCTGGCAGGCCTGCTCACCACCCTGATCCTCAATCCCGCCGGCGCCCATTTCACCGAGAGTTTCGAGCGCACGCGCGCGGCTCTCATTGAGACCTCCCGCGGCGGTGTGACGGTTGACCAGTCCGGGGTGTGGCTGCGCCAGGGCGACGCCGACAGCCAGATCGTGATCCACGCCGAAAGCGTCGAACAGGGCGGCACAGAGCTTATCAATGTGAAACTGGTGGAACAATCGCGGGTCTACAGGGGTGGCGAGGCGACCAACGAGTTTGAATTCCGCCGGCGCATCGATGCCGATCGCGCCCTATTGCGCGATGGCTTCTGGCAGCTTGAGGGCGTCCTGGAAAACGTCCCCGGGTCCGCTCCGCAGCGCACCGACTATCTCACGCTGCCGACCAATCTCGATGCCACGAAGCTACTCAACCGGTTTGCCAGTCCCAGGACCATCGGCTTCTGGTCGTTGCCGGCCTTCATCGAACAGACTCAGTCGGCGGGCCTCGATGCCTCACGTTACACCATGCGCTGGCAGAGCCTGCTTTCGTCCACGGTCCTCTTCGTCGCCATGGCGCTGATCGGCGCACTGGTCTGTCTCAGGCTGTCGCGCCTCGGCGGAACCTCACAGCTCCTGGCCGTCGGCGCGGCGGTGGCGCTTGTCTTGTTTTTCGTCTCACAGCTCTCCTCCAGCCTGGGCGCGGCTGGGGCGGCGCCGCCCGTGATCGCGGCCTGGTCACCGGCGCTCGCAGCGCTCTTCGGCGCGCTCGCATTTGTCGCCTATCGAGAGGACGGCTGATCGCTGCGCTGTTGACAAGCGCGCCCTGCGAACACAGTTACCGCCCTCTCAAAGGGGAGCGCGCATGAAAGTCGTCGTTGTCGAAAGCCCCGCCAAGGCAAAGACCATCAACAAGTATCTTGGCAAGGATTTCAAGGTGCTGGCCTCCTATGGCCACATCCGGGACCTGCCGTCCAAGGACGGATCGGTCGACCCGGACAATGATTTCGCCATGAAATGGGAGGCCGATTCGAAGTCGACCCAACGCATCCGCGAGATCGCCGAGGCGGTGAAGGACGCCGATACACTCATCCTCGCCACCGACCCTGACCGCGAAGGCGAGGCAATCTCCTGGCACCTGCTCGAAGCGCTGCGCAACCGGCGCGTGCTGAAAGACAAGGCGGTCCAGCGCGTTGTGTTCAATGCGATCACGAAGACCGCTGTCACCAATGCGATGGCGGAACCTCGCGACATCGACCAGGAGCTTGTCGAGGCCTATCTGGCGCGCCGAGCGCTCGACTATCTGGTCGGCTTCACCCTGTCGCCGGTGCTCTGGCGCAAGCTGCCCGGCGCACGTTCCGCAGGACGCGTGCAGTCGGTCGCCCTGCGCCTGATCACCGAGCGCGAACGCGAGATCGAGCTGTTCCGCGCCGAGGAATACTGGCAGGTCTTTGCCGACCTGAAATCTGGCGATGGCAGCGCCTTCCGCGCCCGGCTGGTGGAGCTCGACGGCAAGAAGCTGCAGAAACTGACGCTTGGCGAGAAGGCCGCCGCTGATGCAGCGCTTGAGGCGGTCAAGGCAGGTGGCTATGCCGTCAGCTCCGTTGAAGCGAAGCCCGTCAGGCGCAACCCGCCGCCGCCCTTCATCACCTCGACGCTGCAGCAGGAAGCCTCCCGCAAGCTTGGCTTTTCGGCCAAGCGCGCCATGCAGGCCGCCCAGAAGCTCTACGAGGCCGGCCACATCACCTATATGCGCACCGACGGCGTCCAGATGGCCGAGGAGGCCTATCACTTCGCCCGCGAGGCCATCAAAGAGCAGTACGGCGAGAAATATCTGCCGGAAAAGGCGCGCCGCTACGCCTCAAAGGCCAAGAACGCCCAGGAGGCCCACGAGGCCGTCCGCCCCACCCGGTTCAATGCCCGGCCCGAAGACATCGCAGTCAAGGATGCCGACGAACGCAAGCTCTACACGCTGATCTGGCGCCGGGCGGTGGCCTCGCAGATGGAGGCGGCTGTGTTCGAGCGCACCACGATTGAATTGGACACGAAGGACAAACGCGCGAAGGTTCGCGCTACGGGCCAGGTTGTCGTCTTCGACGGCTTCATCAAGCTCTACACAGAGGGCCGGGATGAGCCCGAAGATGACGATGATGATGCCCGCCTGCCCAAGCTGAAGGAAGGCGAGGCCTGCGCGCTGGACAAGGCCGAGGCGACCCAGCATTTCACCGAGCCGCCGCCGCGTTATTCCGAAGCGAGCCTCGTGAAGAAGCTTGAGGAACTGGGCATCGGCCGACCTTCGACTTATGCCTCCACGCTGTCGACGCTGGAGGACCGGGAATATGTCCGCATCGACCAGAAACGCCTGATCCCGGAAGACAAGGGCCGGCTCGTGACCGGTTTTCTGGAGAGCTTCTTCCAGCGTTATGTGGAGTATGACTTCACCGCCTCACTGGAGGAAAAGCTCGACCTCATCTCCGATGGCAAGCTGGCCTGGAAGGACTTCCTGAACGAGTTCTGGCGCGAGTTCACCGCAGCCATTGGCGAGACAAAGGATCTTCGCGTGTCGGAGGTGCTCGATGCGCTGAACGAGCAGCTCGGTCCTTATGTCTTCCCCGACAAGGACGCTGAGGGAAACCCGATCGAGAATCCGCGCCTCTGCAAGGCCTGCGGCACCGGAACGCTGTCGCTCAAGGTCGGCAAGATGGGAGCCTTTGTCGGCTGCTCGAACTATCCTGATTGCAAGTTTACCCGCGCCTTCTCGGCGAATTCCGAGACCGCTTCCGGCATCAATCCCGATGGCGAGGAACTGGGCGTCGATCCGGAAACGGGCCAGACGGTCACCCTGCGCTCAGGGCGCTTCGGGCCCTACGTCCAGCTTGGCGAGGCCGAAGGAGAGGAGAAACCGAAGCGCTCCTCGGTGCCCAAGGGCTGGGACGTGGCAAGCCTCGGCCTCGACAAGGCGCTGATGTTGTTGTCGCTGCCGCGCGATGTCGGCCCGCACCCGGAAGACGGCGAGATGATCACCGCCGACATTGGCCGCTACGGGCCCTACGTGAAGCACCAGAAGACCTATGCCAACCTGCCGTCTGTGGATGAGGTGTTCGAGGTCGGCCTCAATCGCGCCGTCACCCTGATTGCCGACAAGCGCTCTGGCGCGGCGTTCAAGCGTGGCGGACAGGCCAAGGTGCTTAAGGATTTCGGCGAACACCCAGAGACGGGCGAGAAACTGCAGGTGCTCGACGGGCGCTACGGGCCCTATATCAAGCACCAGAAGACCAATGCCACCGTGCCGAAGGACCTGAAGCCGGAGGATCTGAACATCGACCAGGCGCTTGAGATCCTCGCGGAGAAAGAGGCCAAGGGCGGGAAGGAGAAAAAAGCGCCTGCGAAGAAGAAAGCGCCTGCGAAGAAGAAGGCCGCCGCGAAGAAGGCCTGACGGGGCCGGCGGTTTGTGCTAATTCAAACCGGACGAGCGACCGTGCGAGCAACCCCGTCGAAGACCTCCGCCCCAAAGGCGAGGCGGTCTCGACGGAGGAATACGACGCCTGGTTCCGGGCGAAGGTCGAGGCGTCGATCAAGCGTTCTGATGCGCATCCCGAAGAGCGCTACAGCCTGGAGGATGTCCGCAGGCTGCTCTGGGAATGAACATCAGGTTCAATGCTGACGCCCGGGCGGGTATTGAAAGCCTGCGTCGGTATCTGGAGCCTCGAAACCCGCTCGCCTATCAGCGTATCGCTTCACGTATTGAAACCGTTTTGACGCTGTAGCGAGATTTCCCACTGATCGGACGGCCCGGACGCGTCGAAGGGACGCGAGAAATGTTGTGACTTCGACGCCCTATCCGATCGTCTATCACTTTCCGAATGATACCAAGATCGAAGTGCTCAACATCCTCCACGGTCGCCAGAAATATCCCCCGGACCGGTCCTGAGACGCGCATTCCCCACCAGAATCCCCTATATATCGGCCATGACCGAACTGACACGACAACACGTCCTCGATTTCATTGCCGACAATCCCGAAGCCACCTCCAAGCGCGAGATTGCGCGCGGTCTGAAGGTGAAGGGCGAGGCGCGCGCCGATTTGCGCGCGATCCTCAAGGAACTGGAGGACGAGGGCATCCTGTCGCGCGTTGGCAAACGCGCCTTTGCCGCGACGGACAATCCCCCGCCGACCGGGATCGTCATCTTCGAGC
>CAZXWB010000007.1:0-28082 GCA_964644395.1 uncultured Hyphomonadaceae bacterium
CCCTCATTCCTTGTCATCCTTGAAGTAGCGCCAGCCCGAAACCATGGTCGAGATCAGGCTTTGGCGGGAGAAGATGTCCTCGCGGATCGCGGCGTAGATATGGACAATCGAGAACACCACGATGACCCACATGAAGAGATGGTGATAGGTGTGCACCGCGAAGGAATTGTTGCCGAACACGCCGATGACCCAGCCAAAGGCGGCATACCACCATGTGTCTGTCCCCTGGCCTTCGGCGTAGAGCGCAAAGCCCGTGAGGATCTGCAGTATGGTGGGGATGACCAGCATGAAGAACATGGCGCACTGGGCCATGGGATTGTGGCCGACATATTTTTTCGGCTCGCTTTCGGAAAAGGCGTACCATTTCAGCTCGAACCAGACCTCAAGCCACCATTTCTTCGACCAGAGCGGGGGCAGGAAGAGCTGGCGGGAATGGTGGTTGCCGACAAAAGCCCAGTAGATGCGCCCGAGGAAGGCCACCGCCATGATCTGGCCGGCTATGAAGTGCACCATGCGGATATTGCCGAACAGGAAGCTGTCAGAGGCCTCGCCCGGCACGCTCGGCGGCGGCTTGGCGATGAGGTAGCCGGTGACACACAGCACCACAATGCAGAGCGCGTTGATCCAGTGCCAGAGCCGCACCGGCGCCTGGTAGACATAGACCTTCTCGGCGACGGAGGGCTTCTCCGTGGCCTCCTCGGTGATCTTCTCGAAGAACGTCTTCCGACCGCCCTTCTTGGGCGTGGCGGCTTCGGTGTCGCCGATCTCGTCGGGGGTGATGTCTGACATGGGACCGGCTCCTCAGCGCACCTTGATCTCAGCGAGTTCCTCGCCATCGGGGCTCATCAGGTGGGTCGAGCACGCCATGCACGGATCAAACGAGTGCAGCGTGCGCAGAATTTCCACCGGCTGCTCGGGATCCACGACTGGCGTGTCCATGAGCGCGGCCTCGAAGGCGCCGATATTGCCGGCATTGTCGCGCGGACCGGCATTCCATGTCGTCGGCACGACGCACTGGTAATTCTCGATCTTGCCGTCCTCGATGCGGAGCCAGTGGCCGAGTGCGCCACGCGGTGCCTCGGTGAAGCCGACACCCTTGGCCGATTTCGGCCAGCTTTCGGGGTCCCATTTCTCGACATTGGCGGTCGCGGTGTCGCCATTGCGGATATTGGCGACGAGCTTGTCGTAGAAATACATCATCTTCTGCGCCGCCCAGTCGCATTCCAGGGCCCGCGCCGCGGTGCGGCCAAGCGTGGTGAAGAGCGCCTCGACCGGCAGGTCGAGTTGGCGCAGCGCCGCTTCGGCCGGCTCCTTGAACTCCGGCTCGCCCTTGGCATAGCCGATGATGTATCGCGCCAGCGGGCCGACCTCCATGGCGTTGCCCTTCCAGCGGGGCGATTTGATCCAAGAGTATTTCGCGTCCTCGTCGACGGCCTTGATGTCGGTCTTGGTGCCGACGGCCTTCGCGCCCAGCTCGTAATTTGGCTCGCTGACGCCGTCCCAGGGGTGCAGGCCGATGGTCTCGTCAGAGTACTTGTACCAGGAGTGGACCACCTGCTCCTGGATCTCTTCCGGATCGCGCAGATCCACCGGCTGGATATTGGACAGGTCGCCGCCAATGATCGCGCCGTGCGGCATCAGCAAATTGTCGCCACCATAATCATTGGCATGCTCGGGAATGTCGCCATAGGCGAGCACGGCCTGCGATGACAGCCCCCCACCATGGGTCCAGTCCTTGTAGAAGCTCGCAATGGCCAGCACGTCGGGAATGTAGACCTTCTGCGTGAAGTCGATGGTCTGCTGGATGACCTTCTTGACGAGTTCCAGCCGCTCGATGGAAATGGCCCCGCCCGCGGCGCCGACACCATCGATATTGATCGGGCACGGCACCCCGCCGACAAGCCAGTTCGGGTGCGGGTTCTTGCCGCCGAAGATGGCGTGTATCTTCTTGATCTCCTTCTGGAAGTCGAGCGCTTCAAGATAGTGCGCCACGGCCATGAGATTGGCTTCAGGCGGCAGCTTGTAGGCCGCATTGCCCCAGTAGGCATTGTTGAAGATGCCGAGCTGGCCGCTTTCGACAAACTTCTTCAGCTTCGCCTGGAGATCGCGGTAGTATCCCGGCGAGGACAGCGGCCAGGAGGAGATGGACTGGGCCAGTTCCGAAGTGGCCTTCGGGTCGGCCGAGAGGGAGGAAACGACGTCGACCCAGTCCAGGGCGTGAAGGTGGTAAAAGTGCACGATATGGTCGTGGCACTGCAGCGCGAGCTGCATGATGTTGCGGATGGAGTTGGCGTTCTCCGGAATGGAGATGTCGAGGGCGTCTTCGACGGCGCGCACCGAGGTCAGCGCGTGGGTACCGGTGCAGACCCCGCAGATGCGCTGGGTGAAGGCCCAGGCATCGCGCGGGTCGCGGCCCTTCAGGATGACCTCCAGCCCCCGCCACATGGTGCCCGTGGACACCGCATTGCGGATGACATTGTTCTCGTCGACATTCACCTCGACACGCAGGTGACCCTCGATGCGGGTGACCGGGTCAACGACGACGCGCTTGCCGCTGTCGTCGAGGGTGAAGCCGTTCGGCGTGATGGTGGCCATGGTTTGCTTCTCCCTCTAGTCGACAGTTTCTGCCGCCGTCTCGTCGGACTTCGCAGCCACCGACTTGTCGCGGGCGCGTTTGAGCGCCGACAGGCCGGCATGGGCGGCGACCGCAGCGCCGACCACGCCCGTTGCCGCAAGGCCGATCTGGTCGGCATTGGCCTCCGCGCCGAGCGGCGTGTTCACCTTGGCCAGGCGGTCATAGAACGGTCCGTTGTCCCAGAAATCCTCCTCCGAACAGCCAATGCAGCCATGGCCCGACTGGATCGGAAAGGAGATGCCGCCATTCCAGCGAATGGTGGAACAGGCATTGTAGGTCGTTGGGCCGCGGCAGCCCATCTTGTAGAGACAGAAGCCCTTGCGCGCGCCCTCGTCGTCGAAGGCTTCGGCAAACTGGCCGGCGTCGAAATGGGGACGGCGATAGCATTTGTCGTGGATGCGCTGGCCGTAGAACATGTTCGGGCGTCCGAACCGGTCGAGCGGCGGCACGCGCCCGAAGGTGATCATGTAGGACAAGACCCCGGTCATCACCTCGGCAATGGGCGGGCAGCCCGGCACCTTGATGATCGGCTTGTCACGGATGACCTTGTGGATCGGTGTTGCGGCGGTCGGGTTCGGCTTGGCGGCCTGGACGCAGCCATTGGAGGCACACGACCCCCAGGCGATCACGGCCTTGGCGCCCTTGGCCATATATTTCAGTTCCTCGATGAATGGCTTGCCGCCAACGATGCAGAACATGCCGTCTTCATTGAGCGGCGGATTGCCCTCGACCGCGAGGATGTAGTTGCCGTCATGCTTTTCCCGGACATCGTGAAGGATGTCGGTGGCCTGCTGGCCAGCGGCGGCCATGAGAACGTGGGAATAATCGAGCGACAGCATGGACAGCACCACGTCGGACACAAGCGGATGGCCCGAGCGAATGAAGCTCTCCGAGCAGCAGGTGCACTCCAGCCCGTTCAGCCAGACCACGGGCGTGCGCGGCTTGGTCTCCATGGCGTGGGCGATCTGGCCCGCCATGTGCGGCGCCAGACCCAGCGAGGTCGCCGTCAGCGAACAGAATTTCATGAAAGAACGCCGGCTGACGCCCTGTCGGCGAATGAGATCGTAGAATGTTTCCGCCATCAATAGCGTCCTCCGTCGGGCCTGCAGCATGGCGAATCGCGATGGAGACGTGTGTCACGTTTCAGGCCCTGTCCGGTGGGCTCAGAACAACCCGGTCCGGTCGGTCACCTCCCCAGTAGAGACGGCATTACTGCTCTATGTCACTCTGGCTAAGTGAGACTGGGGACTTTGCGTATTGGGAAGTTTATTACGTATTACGCGGAGTGTTGCGCTCAGACCATAATCTATAGCAGGATACACACTCCAAGTGGTGTAGCATAGGCAAACAGGTCCGGCTTTGACTGGGCCCTCGGGACATGGCGGTAAAGAACATGTCGCGCTTCTACAGGGGAGTTCAAATGATCAGGACCATCACGCGCTGGATATCCTTGGCCTCGGCCACTGCCGTGACGGGCGCCGCCGCGCTTGCCCATCCCGGCCATGACCATTCCGGGTCCGGCCACGGAGTTCACGAGATGCCGGCGGGCAATGATAACACCGCCATCATCCTGCTGGGGCTCGCCGTGCTGGTCGGCGCAGGTGTGGGCTACCGCATGCTGCGTTCGCGCGCCTCGCGCAGGGATTGATCAAGGCACCTTTCCCTCGCCTCCAATTCAGCCCATGATGCCCCGTCGACAGGGATTGGCGGACATGGAAGGCTGAACACGGCATGGGGCGACTGATCGCGATTTCGAACCGGACCGCAGCGGACCCGAACTCACGCGCCGGCGGGCTTGCCGTGGCGGTCTGGGAATCCCTGAAATCCACCGGCGGCCTATGGGCTGGCTGGAGCGGCGATACAACCGAAACCCCGTCGCGCGGCGCCCGGGTGTTCAAGGATGACGGGGTGGAATTCCTGCTCACCGACCTGACCCGGGACGAATTTGACGCCTATTATCTGAGCTATTCCAACTCGGTGCTCTGGCCGATCTTCCATTACCGTGTGGACCTGGCCTCCTTCGACAGCGAAGCCTTCGAGACCTATTCCACGGTCAACCAGCGCATCGCCGACATGGTGGCCGAACGCCTGCAAACGGGCGATTCGGTCTGGGTGCATGACTATCACTTCCTGCTCATGGCCGACTGCCTGCGCCGGGCGGGATGGGAGGGTCCGGTGGGCTTCTTCCTGCACATTCCCTTTCCAGCGCCGGAAGTGTTCCGCGCCCTGCCCGAGCATCACCGCATCGCACGCGCCATGGGCGCGTTCGACGTGATCGGTTTCCAGTCAACGCGTGACCGGGAGAATTTCGTCCGCTACCTGGTGGAGGACTGCCGCGGCGTGGAGACCGCCAATGGCGAGATCGAAGTCTTCGGCCACACGGTCAAGGCCAAGGCCTACCCTATTGGCATCGACGCCGAGGGCTTCGCCGCGGCCGCCTCGAGCCCGGAGGCCATGGACGCCGCCGACCGGCTGAACAAGTTCCTTCGCGAACGCCAACTCGTGATCGGTGTCGACCGGATGGACTATTCCAAGGGCCTTCCGGAACGCTTCGAGGCGGTGGGCGAGCTGTTCGACGCCTATCCCAACCTGCTCGGCCAGGTTTCGTTCACCCAGATCGCTCCGCCTTCGCGCTCCAAGGTTGAAGAATACAAGGAGCTGCGCGAACGCCTCGATGAGCTGGCCGGGCGCATCAATGGCGACCATGGCGACCTCGACTGGATCCCGCTGCGCTATCTGGCCCGTTCCTATGACCGCAACGCCCTGGCCGGCCTGTTCCGGCTCGCGCGGGTGGGCCTTGTCACGCCGCTGCGCGACGGCATGAACCTCGTCGCCAAGGAATTCGTCATGGCCCAGGAAGAGGACGATCCCGGCGTGCTTGTCCTGTCGGAGTTTGCCGGTGCCGCCGAACAACTCACCGACGCGCTGATCGTCAATCCCCATGACCGCACGCGCCTTGCCGACACGATCCACGCCGCCCTCATCATGCCGCTGGAGGAGCGACAGGAGCGCTGGCGCAAGCTGCGCGACACGGTCATGGCGCAGGACATCACCTGGTGGCGGAGCAATTTCCTCGATGATCTTGGCGCGGTGGGCAGCGAATAGGGCCTGAGCCTTGCAATCGCGATGCGCTTTGTCCATCGACGCGCCATGAATGCGCTCCCGCCTCCCCGCCCCCTCATCAAGGGGCACGCCCTCTTCCTCGATTTCGACGGCACCCTCGCCCCGATACAGGACGACCCCGACAGCGTCTTCCTGCCCGACCGGGGCGCTGAGCTACTCACCACGCTGTCTGAAAGGCTGGGCGGGGCGCTGGCCGTGATCAGCGGGCGCGACATGCGCGATCTGGCACGGCGGGTGCCCGGGACGCTGTGGCGGGCCGGCGCCCATGGGCTGGAAACCTGCGCCCCCGAAGAGCCCCCGGCGGAGACGCCACCGGCGGCGCCCGATGATTTGGCACAGGCGGTTGCGGAAGCGGTGGCCGGCCTGGAAGGGGTCCGGGTGGAGCCCAAGGGGGCAGTGCTCGCAATCCATTTCCGTGCGGCTCCGGAGATGGGTGAGGAACTGGGCAGCCGGCTCGCCGCAGCGATCGCCGCAGTGCCCGCCTATCGTCTGGAGCGGGGAAAGATGGTGTTCGAAACCAAGCCCGACGCCGCCAACAAGGGCAAGGCGCTTTCACGCATGCTCAAGGCGGCCCCCTTCGCCGGACGTACCCCCGTGATGGTGGGCGATGACACGACCGATGAAGCCGCCATGCAGGCGGCCAATGCTGCCGGCGGCTGGTCTGTGAAGGTCGGCGAAGGCGAGACCGCGGCCGAACATGGTCTCGCCGACCCTGCCGCGGTCTGGAAATGGCTGGAAGGAGCGCTGAATTGAGCACGCTGCAACAGGGGATCATCGGCAATGGGACCGTTGCCGCCCTGATCGATCCCGAGGGCGGTATGAGCTGGCTCTGCCTGCCGCGCCTCGACGGCGAGCCGGTCTTCAACGCCCTGCTCGGCGGCGGCGGACGGTTCTCGGTGGAGCTTGAGGGAATGGCCACGGCCACCCAGACCTATGACCGCAACACTGCGATCCTGGAAACCGTGCTCGAGGCAGAGAACGGCTCAGCGGTGAAGGTCATCGACTTTGCACCCCGATTCGTCGATAGGGGCCGCCTGTTCCGCCCAGCTTCGGTGGTGCGCCGGATCGAGCCCATCTGCGGCATGCCCATGGTGCGCGTGCACCTGTCGGCGGACACCGCAAGCGGGGCGAAGGGCATGCCAGCCAGGCGCGGCGTCAGCCATGTCAGCTTCCTCGACGAGACCTGCGGCTTCCGGGTCACGACCGACGCCCCGCTCTCCTACATCATGGATGGGCGCAGCTTCGTGCTCGACCGCCCGCGCAGCTTCATTCTCGGTCCGGATGAGAGCCTGTCGGACGCTGTCGGTGTCATGGCGCAGGACTGGCTGGAGCGCACCGGCGAGCAATGGCGCGACTGGTCACGGCGACTGGCCACGCCACCGGAATGGCAGGCGGCGGTCATCCGCGCCGCCATCACGCTGAAGCTATGCGTGTATGAGGAGACCGGCGGCATCGTCGCCGCGCTGACCACCTCGATCCCGGAGCATGAGGGTTCGCAGCGCAACTGGGATTACCGATTCTGCTGGCTGCGTGACGCCTATTTCACCGTCACCGCGCTGAACCGCCTCTCGGCCGTGGGCACGCTGGAGCGCTATCTCGGCTATCTGCGCAACACCGTCGCCCATACCCGCGGCGGGCATATCCAGCCGGTATTCGGCATCGCCCTTGAAGAGGACCTGACCGAGGAGATCCCCGGCCACCTGCCCGGCTATCGCGGCCACGCTCCGGTGCGCTTCGGCAACCAGGCCGCCGAACACGTCCAGCACGACGTTTATGGCCATGTCATCCTCGGCGCGAGCCAGGCCTTCTTTGATGACCGTCTCCTGTCCAAGGCCGGGCCGCTGGAATTCGAGCATTTCGAACAGGTCGGAGAGCGCGCCTATCTCGTCTACAACACGCCCGACGCCGGCATCTGGGAATATCGTGGCCGTGAGGCGGTGCACACCTCCTCGGCCATCATGTGCTGGGCGGCTTGCGACCGGCTGGGACGGATCGCGGAATGCCTTGGCCGAAGCGACCGCGCGACGCTGTGGCACGAGAGAGCCGAGGAGATCCGCGGAGTCGTGCTGGAAAAAGCCTGGAATGACCAGCGACAGGCCTTCACCGGCGCCTTTGGCGGCGAAGCTCTGGATGCTTCGGTCCTGCTCATGGCGGAGATCGGCTTCATCGACCCCATGGACGCCCGCTTCATCGCCACCGTGGAACGCATCGATGCGGAACTGCGCGAGGGCTACCATGTCTATCGCTACCGCACCGCGGATGATTTCGGCGCACCGAAAACCGCCTTCACCGCCTGCACCTTCTGGCACATCGACGCGCTGGCCCGGATCGGGCGCACCGACGATGCCCGTGCCATGTTCGAGGACGTGCTCGCCCACCGCAACCGGCTGGGTCTGTTGTCGGAGGACATCGACACGAAAACCGGCGAACTCTGGGGCAATTTTCCCCAGACCTATTCCATGGTCGGCATCATCAATGCCGCCAACAGGCTGAGCCGGTCCTGGGAGGACATGGTCTGAACTCTCCCGCCCGTTGCCGGGAACCTCCCACGCGGCTGCGCATTACAGCAGGGTTACGGAGGTACCATGTCAGGCAAAGAAGACGAGATGACCGGGAAGCCGGCGCACCGCGCGGTTCAGACTTCCCCACCGCCACGCCGCAGCGATGTTGTGGGCGAGAAGCTTCGGGAAATGTACGACCAGGTCGTTCAGGAGCCCGTTCCGGAGGATTTTATGGATTTGCTGGAACGCGCGGAGAAAGCCGCCGGCGATTCATCTTCCGCAGAGGAAGAGAGCCAATGACCCAGGCAATCGATGACCATGCCTTCAAGAGCGAGCTGGCCTCGCTGATCCCGCATCTGCGCGCCTTTGCCCGCAGCCTGTGCGGAGACGCCGCCCTCGCCGACGATCTTGCCCAGGATGCCATGCTGAAGGCCTGGAAAGCGCGGGCGAGCTTCGAGCCGGGCTCGAACATGAAGGCCTGGACCTTCACCATCCTGCGCAATCTCTTCTATTCCGAGAAGCGCCGCAGCTGGCGCCGACAGCCCCTCGACCCTGAGGTTGCCGAGGCGACGTTGGTGGCCAGTGACAAGCCTTCGGACAATCTGGAACTGCTATCGCTGCGCAATGCCCTGCTCATGCTGCCCGATGACCAGAGGGAGGCGCTCGTCCTCGTCGGCGCCGGCGGCATGGCCTATGAGGAGGTCGCAGAAATCTGCGGCTGTGCAGTGGGTACGATCAAGAGCCGGGTCAGCCGGGCCCGCAAGGCCGTGATCCAGATCATCGACGCGAACGGGGCGAGCTACAATACCGATCGCAGGATCGACGCCCATGAGGCCTTCGACGATCTCATGGCCCAGGTGGACGATCTCTCGAAGCCCGGCTGAGGCCGGCGCGGAGTATTCTGCCGGACCCGGGATTTCCGAATGGTTTCATGAAGCCAAATGAAATATTCAGAATCTGCGGAACCACGGTGCGCCTTCGACTGTTTTCCTGTCATCGGTAACACGGCCGAAAGTTACGAAAAGGAGACAGTCATGCTTGGTTGGGCACTTGGTTTTTTCATTCTCGCCATTGTCGCGGCAGCGCTTGGTTTCGGCGGCATCGCGGGTGCGTCGGCCGGCATTGCGAAAATCCTGTTCTTCATTTTCCTCGCCCTGCTGGTCATCACCTTTGTGGCACGTGCGGTTCGGGGCCGGTCAGTGACCTGACCTGAACGGTGAAAATCACTTCTGAGACGGGCGCAGGACACTGCGCCCGTTTTTCATGCGCCGCCCAATCAGTCTTCAAGGGAACAAAAAATGCCGGCACGATTGTGCCGGCAAGTTCTGCAAGAAGGACACTGGCCAGTGCGGGACGCTGGTCCCAAACCAGCCAGTGATGTCGTTATACGATATCGGAACTGAACGGTTTTCGGGATGCGCGGTTATATTCGGTTCATGCGGCCCCGGCGGTTCGTGTGAAGATCGCTTCCATGCTGCGCAGATTCATCCCGTTCTTGAGATAATTGGCCGGTGTCAGGTTCACCGCCTTGATCAAGGCGCGCTCGACCTGGGTCCCTTCGCCGTCAGTATCCGGGGTCAGGTCGAAATCGATGATGTTGATGCAGCCGGTGTCCTGTTCAAACCCCGCCGTCGCCCCGAGGGGCGCGCCAATCGCCCAGGCCAGCAGCATGCGGTTGACGCCTTCATGGGCCACGACCAGCGCCTGTGCCCAATTCGGCCGCGCGAGCAACCGTCGGGTCGCCGTCTCGATTCGCACCATGGCATCGGCGAAGGCCTCGCCGCCTTCGAGGAAGGTCGCGCCGGGTTCCCCGGCCTGCTCGAACTGGAAGGTCATGACCGCGGCGAGCTGTTCGGCACTCTCGAAATTGATGTAGGTGCCCGAACGCAACTCCTCGAGGTCGGGATCATCCTCGAGGTCCACGTCGCGCGGATGGGCACCGAGCACGATCTCGGCGGTTTCGCGCGTGCGGGCGAGGCCTGAACACACTGCCAGGTCGAAGTCGATCTCCGAGAGGGCGAGCCCCGCGGCGCGGGCCTCCTCGCGCCCCTCTTCGGTCAGGCGGGCCTGTGAGGGATCCCGGGTCTCACGTACGAGCTTCGATGTGTAGTCCACGAAACCGTGGCGCATGAGGTAGATGCGGCGCCGTCCTGTGGTGCCGGGCAATGCGGTCATGAAAGGCCTCCTTCGGGGCAGGTGTCGGTCGTGGTGTGCTAACAGGCTGCTGAAAGCCGCACCATACAGCTTATCGCTCACGGCACGGCCTCACGCCTCCCAAATATTGGGGTGCTTCGCGCCAGCGAAGCCTCGAAGCATTGTGCCCGGCCGCACGGACCCTTCGAGGCTTGCCTGCGGCAAGCACCTCAGGGTGAGGTGAACGGGGTGCGGTCTCTGCTCAAAGAGAATCCTCATGCTGAGGTGCGCGCGCTAGCGCGCCTCGAAGCATTTTGCAGCCTGGCAAGTGCCTTGAGGCGTGATGCTGTTTCGGTTTTCCGCAATCTGAAATGCGAGCATCAGCCAAGCCGCGAAGACCGAGGGCAACAGGCAGGCGATTGTTCAACACCCGGCCTGCCCCCTTACGCGCTCCGGCGAAAGCCCCGGGGGCGGGGCAATTACCTTTCATTAAGCGCGCGGGGACTAGTGAAACAGCCAACGGAGTATTGCCCATGAACACAGTTTCCCGCCTGTCGGACCCGCTCGTCCTGGTTGATAGCGCGAGCCCACGCCTGGAAATGCTGCTGGTCAATCTGAGGGCGGCGAATTTCCGCGCCGTTCAACTGTCCACGGCCTCGCCCGCCGAGCGCGACAGCGCCGACCTCATCCTCATTGATACGCTCAGTGGTCCGCAAGGCGACGCTGAGAACGTGAAGGGCCGTCTGCGGGCCGGCTTCGTGAAGCCCGGAGATGACGCGCATTCGCCGGACTGGGACCTGACCATCGACAGCCTGTCCAGGCTCGACTGGCTGCGCAGCCAGGTCATGATGCGACGCCGCGCGGCTCTGCGCGAATCGGAATTCGAGCTGCGTGCCGAGACCGCGGGATCCTTCGGCCGCTCAGAGATGCCACCCGCCCTGCCCAACCAGCAGCACGTCCTGGTCGGCGCCCAGCCCGGACCGCGCTGGCTCGCTGTCACCCGCGCGCTGCAGGCCAATGGCGTGCGCGTTTCGGCCTGCCTGACGCCGGAAACCCTTGCCATGCGCATGGTCACCGAACCGGTGAGCCTCGTCCTGGTTGAGCGCGACAAATCCGCGGGCTTCATCAATGCCGCAGCGGAGAAAATTGCCCACGATCCCCGCGCCGAGGCCATCCCGCTGGCGGTGTGGCCACGGCCTGACTGTGGCGAGACCCGCGGGCTCGGCCCAAATGCCGACTGGACATTTCCGGTGGACGAAAGCCCGACCACGGTGGCGCTCAAGTGCCGCGTCCTGGCGCGCGCCGGCGAGGTGCAGACCTCCGAGACGCCCCATGGCGACACCCATGACAGCCTGACCGGCCTGCCGAGCCGGCTCTTCTTCGAACACCACCTCGCCCGCCAGATCGAGGCCTCGCGGCGCGCCGGGCTGCCCATGTCCATGGCCACCTTCAGGTTGCGCGACACCGACCGCAGGATCCGCATTGCCGACCTGGCCGCGGCCATCCAGAAGCATCTGCGCGCCGAGGACATGGCCACGCGGCTCGACTGGCAGACCATCGCGGTCTCGCTCAGGGCCACCGATTTCCAGGCCGCCCATGCGGTCGCCGACCGTCTGGGCCGCTGCCTGGAGCATGAAGGCATCCTGCCGTCGAAGACCGATACGCGCATTGTCGAGCTTCGCGCCGGGCAATCGGCGGAAGAATTCATTGCCGCAGCCATCGCGCCGGCCGACGGCCTCGCCCGCTACAAGCGCGCTGTGTAAGGCAACGGGTCAGGCGGCCTCCGCCTCAAGCTCGGGCACCAGCCTTTCCAGCTGGCCCAGTAGCGCCTTGGTCGCGGCCAGGCGCTGGGCGCCGCTCGTCCAGTTGCCCGACATGGCGAGCTTCCCATTGGGGCGCAGTTTCAGACGGGCGGCATGTTCGGCAACAAACCCCATGAGACCCGCGGGATCGATCGGCGTGTCGTCCCGGAAGCTGAGCACCGCGCCCTTCGGACCGGCATCGAGCTTGGCAATGCCGAGCGCCTTGCAGCGGGCCTTGATGGTGGTGATCGCCAGCAATTGCCTGGTCTCGTCGGGCAACGGTCCGAAGCGGTCGATGAGTTCGGCGGCAAAGCCCTCGCGCGCCTCTTCGGTCTTCAGGTCCGCCAGGCGCCGATAGAGCGACAGTCGCAATGACAGATCCTCGACATAATCCTCGGGGATCAGGACCGCCGCACCGAGATTGATGGACGGGCTCCATTCTTCCTCGACCACTTCCGCCTCGCCGGCCTGCAGGGCATTCACCGCATCTTCCAGCATCTGCTGGTAGAGTTCCGCGCCCACCTCGCGGATGTGGCCTGACTGCTGGTCACCCAGCAGATTGCCGCCACCGCGCAAGTCGAGGTCGTGGCTGGCAAGCTGGAAGCCCGCGCCAAGGGAATCGAGCGACTGCATGATGCGCAGGCGTTTGTCTGCGCTTTCGGTGAGCACCATGTCCTGCGGCGTGGTCAGGTAGGCATAGGCGCGCAGCTTCGAACGCCCCACCCGGCCGCGTAGCTGGTAGAGCTGGGCCAGGCCGAACATGTCGGCCCTGTGGATGATGATCGTATTGGCGCTCGGAATATCGAGGCCCGACTCCACGATGGTGGTGGAGAGCAGCACATCATACTCGCCCTCATAGAAGGCATTCATGATGTCCTCGAGCTCCGTCGGCGTCATCTGGCCGTGGGCGGTGATGTATTTCACCTCCGGCACCTTGTCGGTGAGGAAGCGTTCGAGCTTGTCGAGATCGGCGATGCGCGGGGCCACGAAGAAGGCCTGGCCGCCGCGATATTTCTCGCGCAGGAGCGCCTCGCGCAGCGTCACCGTGTCGAATTCCGTCACATAGGTGCGCACCGAGAGCCGGTCGACCGGCGGCGTGGCAATGATGGAGAGGTCACGGATACCGGTGAGCGCCAGTTGCAGCGTACGCGGGATGGGCGTGGCCGACAGCGTCAGCACGTGGACGTCGGCCTTCAGCTCCTTCAGCCTTTCCTTGTGCTTCACGCCGAAGCGCTGCTCCTCATCCACGATCAGCAGGCCGAGATTGCGGAAGCCGATGGTCTTGGACAGGAGCGCATGGGTGCCGATGACCACGTCCACATCGCCGGACTTCAGGCCGTCGCGGACCGCACTCGCCTCCTTGCTGCCGACCAGTCTGGACAGGTGGCGGACATTCAGCGGCCAGCCGCGAAACCGCTCTGCGAAAGTGTTGTAGTGCTGGCGGGCGAGCAGCGTCGTCGGCGCGATGACGGCGACCTGCATGCCCGACATGGCCGCCACGAAGGCCCCGCGCAGGGCGACTTCGGTCTTGCCGAAGCCCACATCGCCGCAGATCAGCCGGTCCATCGCCTTGCCTTCGGAGAGGTCTGAGATGACATCCTCGATGGCATTGAGCTGGTCATCGGTCTCCTCATAGGGAAACCGTGCAGCGAATTCCTGGTAGACCCCGTCGGTGCCATCGACACTCTCCACGGTCTTCAGCGCACGCGCCGCAGCCGTCCTGATCAGGTCCTCGGCCATTTCGAAGATGCGTTTCTTGGCCTTGGCCTTGCGCGCCTGCCAGCCTGCACCGCCCAGCTTGTCGATCGCGCTTTCGGCGCCCTCGGACCCGTAGCGGCTGATCAACTCGATGTTCTCCACCGGCAGGAACAACTTGTCGCCGCCGGAATAGACCAGCTGCAGGCAGTCATGGGCCGCCCCGCCCACATCGAGGGTCTGCAGGCCGTCATAGCGGGCAATGCCATGGTCGACATGGACAACGAGGTCGCCGGTGTTGAGCGCCGACACCTCGGCGATGAAATTCGCCGCCTTGCGCTTCTTGCGCGGCGCGGCAAGCCGGTCGCCCAGAATGTCCTGTTCTGACAGAACCGTCAGGTCGGGCGCCGAAACCCCCGCCTCCACGGGCAGTTCGGCCACTGATTCCCCGGCTTTCACCGCCGCGTCGAGGCTGAACACCTGGGCGATGTTCTCGGCGCCATGGTCGGCGAGCACATTGACAAGCCGCGCGGTTGATCCCGTCGTCCAGCCGGCCACGAGAACCGCGCGGCCGGCCGCCCGCTCGGCGCTGATATGGCTGACAACGGCTTCGAAGATGTTCTCGTTGCCGGCGGCCCGTTCCGGCGCGAAATCGCGTCCCGGACGCGCGTCGAGACTGGCCACGGTATCGGCATCAAGGGCGTGGAACAGCGCCGCGGGCTGGGCGTCGGTGAGCGCGTCGATCTCGTCAGTGGTGAGGTAGAGCGTGTCGGGCTCAACGGCCCGCAGGGAGCCGTCGCCAACAGCCGCCTGGCGGGCGGTGAAATAGTCGCGCGCCTGCTCGGCGCGTTCATGGGCGGCCTCGCGCGAGAGGTGGGCAAAGCCCCAGAGCGTGTCCGCCGGCGCGAGATCGCCCAGCGTGATCAGCGCCTCGTGGAACAGCGGCAGCCAGTGTTCGATGCCCTGGCGGCGGATGCCGGCGCGGGCGGCTTCATACATGCCGTCGCCCTCCGGCGAGCCAAAGGCATCGAGATAATTGCGGCGAAAGCGACCAAGCGAGTCCTCGTCGAGGAAGACCTCCGAGGCCGGCGACAGGATGATCTCCTTCAGATCCCGGGTCGAGCGCTGGGTCTCGGGGTCGAAGCTGCGAAGCGTGTCGAGCTCGTCACCGAAGAAATCAAGCCGCACAGGCTCCTCGGCGTCGGGCGGAAAGATATCGACAATGCCTCCACGCAGGGCGAAGTCACCCTTCTCGCGGACCGTGGAGACCCGGCTGAAGCCGTTCAGCGCAAGGAAGGTCTGGAGCCGGTCGTTCGGCAGCCGCGTGCCCTTGCCGAGCGCGAGCGACGTCTTCTGCCAGACCTCCCGCCCTGGAAGGCGCTGCACAAGGGCCGAGCCGGTTGTCGCAAACAGGACCGCGCGCGAGGCAGCCTCGCCGGCACCGGCGAGTCTCGCAAGGCCCGCGCAACGCGTCGCCGCCGATTCCGGCGACGGGCTGGTGCGGTCATAGGGCAGCGAATCCCAGCCCGGTATCAGGACGGTTTCGAGCCGCGGACTGAAGAACTGCGCGAGCCTCAGCGCGGCTTGCGCCTGCCGTTCGTCCCGCGCGATGTAAAGCCCCGGACGTCCGCCCGCCTCGACGGCCTCCACCATGGCCCGGATGTCGGCGCCGAACGGCGCGTGGGAGACCCTGAGCGGACCCTCAAGGTCGAGGAGCGGATTACTGACCATGGAACCTGCGCGTCTGTCTGCTTAGCCGGGCTGCGCGGCATAGCGGAAGGCGAGCAGGCGGTCCAGAACCGGGCTGGCATAATTCTCCGGCACCTCTGACTTGCCGGTGACCCAGGCGAAGACCTCCCAGTCCGGCGTAGCAAGCAGGCGCTCGAATTCGGCGAGGTCGGTGTCGTTCATCGCGGCGATCTCGGCATCGGCGAAGGAGCCCATGAGGAGGTCCATCTCGCGGAAGCCGCGGCGCCAGGCGCGAAATCTCAGTTTGCGGCGATGCTCGTCCATCTCGTTACTCCTCTTGGTCTGCTGGCCAATGTGGCGCGATCCGGACCCGAGGCAAAGGGCTTGCCCCCGGGAAATACGCGCGGGCAAGCTGACAGCTCCGCCTGCCTCAGCTAACGCTTTGTCCATGCGAGACGAACGCCTGTTTCCCTTCTTTGCGAGCCTGACCGCGCTCAAGGGCCTCGGCCCGAAGCTCGCCCCGGTGGTGGCGCGTCTCGTGGGTGGCGACCGGGTGGGCGATATGCTGTTCCACCTGCCCGAGCGCTGGCTCGACCGGCGCCTGCGTTCCCACTTCGACGAGACCTGCTTCGGTGAGGTCGCCACCGTCGGCGGGGCGGTGCAGTCGGTGGAGACCGGCCGTACCGAGACCCAGCCCGCGCGCGTGCGCCTCGCCGATGAAACGGGCTTCCTGACCCTGGTCTATTTCCGCGCCAATCCGGCCTGGCTGCGCAGCCAGTTCCCGGAAGGCGCGAGGCGGGTCGTGTCCGGGCAGGTGGATGAGTACAATGGCGAGCGCCAGATCGTTCATCCCGACCATGTCATCGACCCCGCGACGGACCCCATGCCGCCCGAGGTCGAGCCGATCTACCGACTGAGCGCCGGGCTCACCAACAAGCGCCTGCATGGCTTCCAGTGCGCCGCCCTCGCCACGCTTCCCGAAAGCCTGCCGGAATGGGGCGATGCCGGCCTTGTGGCGAAGCATGGCTGGCCGGGCTTCATCGCCGCGCTGCACCGGCTGCACGCCCCGGAGGCCTATGATGAAGAGGCCTTCGCCGCGGCCCGGGCGCGCCTGGCCCATGACGAGGCGCTCGCCCGCGAACTGGTGTTCCAGCGCGTGCGGGCCTCGCGCGAGGCCCACAGGGCACCGAAGATCGAGACCCAGCGCGAGCGCATCGTCGAGCTGACGCGCACCCTGCCCTTCCGTCCGACCGACGCGCAGTTTCGCGCCGCCAAGGACATTGCCAATGACATGGCCGAGGCCCGCCCCATGCGACGCATGGTCCAGGGCGATGTCGGATCGGGGAAAACACTGGTGGCCGCCTTCGCCGCGCTGCAGGCCGCCGATGCCGGCTACCAGACCGCCGTCATGGCGCCGACCGAGGTCCTCGCCCGCCAGCAATACCAGACCCTGAAAACCTTTCTCTCGCCCATGGGCATTGCCGTCGCCTCGCTCACCGGCCGTGACAAGGGCCGCGCGCGGGAAGCGGTGCTGATGTCGCTGGCCGACGGGTCGGTCAGCGTGGCGGTGGGCACCCATGCGCTGTTCCAGGACACCGTCGCATTCCGCCGGCTGGGCCTGATCATTGTCGACGAGCAGCACCGTTTCGGCGTGTCCGATCGTGCCCGGCTGGTGGACAAGGGCGCAGGGCTCGACGGGCTTGTACCCCACACGCTGGTCATGAGTGCCACGCCGATCCCGCGCACACTGGCCATGGCGGTGCACGGCGATGTGGACATGTCCATCCTTGATGAAAAGCCCGCCGGCCGGAAACCCGTGGTCACCGTCGCCAAGCCCGACACGGCCATCGAGGAGGTGCTGGACGCGGTGGGCCGGGCGGTGGCGCGCGGCGAGCAGGCCTTCTGGATCTGCCCACGGGTCGATGCCGATGATGACGAGGCGAGCGCGGTCCACCGCCATGCCAGCCTGAAACAGCGCTACGGGGTGGATGTCGCCCTGGTGCACGGGCGCCTGAAGCCGGAGGAAAAGGACCGGGAACTGGAACGCTTCCGCACCGGTGCCGCCGGCGTTCTCGTCGCCACCACCGTGGTCGAGGTGGGTGTGGACGTGCCGAACGCGACCATCATGGTGATCGAGCGCGCTGAGGGTTTCGGCCTTGCCCAGCTCCACCAGCTGCGCGGACGGGTCGGACGCGGTGACAAGCCAGCCTACTGCCTCCTGCTCTATCGCCCGCCCCTGTCGGAGGGCGGCAAGACGAGGATCGAGACCCTGCGCGAGACCGATGACGGTTTTGCCATTGCCGAGGCCGATTTCAGGCTCCGCGGGCCGGGCGACCTGCTGGGCCTGAAACAGTCGGGCCTGCCCGATTTCCGTGTGCTGCGCCTGCCCGGCGATGCCGGGCTCTTGCGCATTGCCAGCGACGAGGCGCGGCTGATTGCCGCCCGCGGCGAACTGCGCAGTGAAGCGCCTGTCCTGCTCGTTGACCTCCTTGCAGCCCGCCAGAACGAGGCCGACGCGACCGAAGCCGACAAGGGCGGTCCAGGCTGATCAGGTCTTGTCAGGTGCGCTGTCGCTGTCCCTGCCGACAGGAAGAGGCACGGTTTCAGTCTCTTCAGAGGGCGCAGTTTCAGCACCGTCCGGTCCGTTCGCGGCGGCCGCCATGGTGGTCTCCGGCGCTTCGGGCACGACGAGGCCGCCGGAAATGATCAGCTTGGCGCCCTCCTCCACGGTCATGTCGAGGCGGATCAGTTCGTTCTCATGGACATACATCAGGAAGCCCGAGGTCGGGTTCGGCGTGGTCGGAACGAAAACACCGACGAAATCCTTGCCCTCGGTGGCCAGGCGCGTGCGCACCTCGCCCCTGGCCGATGCCGCCAGGAAACCGATGCACCAGGTTCCAACCTTCGGGTATTCGATTAGCACGACCTCGCGGAAATTCTGGTTGTTGGCCGTGGCGAAGGTATCGAAGATCTGCTTGATCGCGCTGTAGATGCTGCGCACATAGGGAACCGAATTGATCACCCGCTCCCCGGCCTTCAAGAGTGAGCGCCCGATCAGGTTGGTCGCGATCGTTCCGAGCAGAATAAGGAAGATCACCGCCACCAGGACACCGAAGCCCGGTATGGCGAAATCGGTGTAGGTTTCGGGGTTCCACTCCGGCGGCACGAGCGGCTTGATCTGCTTGTCGACGAAGGTGATGAACTGGTAGGTGATCCAGACCGTGATGGCGATGGGCGCGGCCAGCACCATGCCGGCGAAGAAACGCGCCCGCAGCCAGGGTCCGAGCCCGGGCTTGGCGACCTTCATGCCTTCGAGGCGGACCTGCTCAGCCTGCTTCTCGGCCTTGCGTGCCGCGCGCCTTTCCGCCCGCGACAGCTTTTCGCCCTTGTCTTTCGGTGTCTTCTTCCTGGCCATGGGTGGCGCCGATATCTTCCGCTGCTGCGTCTCAGGATTGCTGTTTGATCAATATGACGTTTTTTAGGGCGTGTCTGGGCCCGGCTGCCTTACCCATGTCGGATTCCTCGGTTCAGAAGAAAGCATCCTGTTGTTCCCGGAGATAGCATAATGTGGCGCAGTCTCATCGCCCTTTTTGTCCTTGTTGTTGCGTGGATGGTGTCAAAGGACGCGCTTGTCGACAGGTTTGCGCAGCCTTCAGGCGGCGAACCGCCCGCGCCGCCCGAATTCGCCTCGACGGCGGGCTGGGCGGCGCGCCCGGCGGAGGAACCACCCGGCGGCTGGGAAAAGCCCTGGGGCGTTGATGTCTTCCTGCTGCTTCCGCCGCCGCGAATCGGCGACCAGGCAGTGAACCTGCCGGCAAGTCGCTTCACCGACCCCGACAATGCGGTGAACCAGGCCGTCATCGACGCCTTCTCGGAACTGACACCGGTCTACGCCCCGGCCTACCGGGCCGTGGCGCCGGCGGCCTTCCGGCTGAACGAGACCAACCCGGACTTCCAGGCCGGACTGATCCTCGAGGAGACCGACATAATTGCCGCCTTCGAGCATTATCTCGAAACCGACAATCGCTTCCGCGGCGTGCTCATCGTGGCCTATGGCGAGACCTCCAAGCTCCTGCGCCCGCTGGAAGCTGCGGTGCTGGCGCGCGAGGGCGTGGTGGACCGCACGGTGGGTTATGTGGCGATCAAGGCGCCTGACATCGCCCCGCCCGACGCGCCCCTCGACTATACCTGCATGGCTGGCGTGGGCCGGCCCTGCCTCGTGACGGCGGAATATCAGCCCTACCTGCCCTTCACCCGCTTCCTGCTGCCACAGCTGCCGGTGCGCGCCCTACCGGAGCCCGGCAATGTGATGCCCGCCGGCCTGTCGGAGCGGCTGGAGGCGCGCATCGCCTCGGCGAGCGCCTGGCTCGATGCCAATGCCACGAAGCCGGCCCCACCGCTGCCGCCGCTCGAGGCCATCGAGATCTCGCCGATCAAGCGACCCGGCGAGGAAGATTAATCGTCCCGGAGGCTGGCGATCGTGGCCGTGGTGGAGCGTCCCTCCACCAGAGGCACGATGTGCACCTCTCCACCGCGGGCAATGGTTTCATCATGGCCGACAATGGTCTCCGGGCGGTAATCACCACCCTTGACCAGCAGGTCGGGCTCCAGCGCCCTGATGAGCGCCAGGGGCGTGTCATCATCGAACAGGGCCACAGCGTCCACCGCGGCGAGGCCCTCCAGCAGCCGCGCCCGGTCCTGCTCGCCATTGACCGGCCGTGAAACCCCCTTCAGGCGCCGGACCGAGGCGTCGGTGTTCACCCCGACGACCAGGCGGTCGCAACGCGCGCGGGCTTCTTCGATGACCGTCAGGTGGCCGACATGGAGTATGTCGAAACAGCCATTGGTAAATCCTACCTTGAGGCCGTCGGCGCGCCAGGCATCGACGAGCGCCTGAACGGGTTCCAGCGCAAAATCACCCGAGGGCCGCCGCGCCGGACGCCCGAGGCTTGCACGGATGTCGGGCAGCCCCACCATGGCCGTGCCGCGCCTGGTCACCGCGATGCGGGAGGCAAGCGTGGCGAAGGCCGCCACCGCAGGCATGGCCAGGCCTGCGGCCAGCGCAAGACCCATGGCGGCGAGGCTCGTATCCCCGGCGCCCGACACATCGAACACCTCGACCGGCTCACCGCGGTGGTGCTGCACCTCGCCCTTTCCATCGAGATAGCTCATGCCCTTCTCGGCACGCGTGACGAGCACGCCGCGAGCCGGGAAACGCGCGGCGGCTGCGCGCAGGGCGACCTCGACCTCGCCATCGCTGCCGGCGGGCAGGTCCGTCGCGGCAGCGAGTTCAGCGGCGTTCGGCTTGATCAGGTCCACAGGGCCATAGACCGACCAGTCGTTCAGCTTCGGATCAACGATGACGGGCGCACCGGCGCGGCGCGCCGCCTCACAGACCGCCGCCATCATCGACCGGGTCACCGCGCCCTTGGCATAGTCGGAGACAAGCACGGCATCGGCGTCGCGCACGGCCTCGCACGACGCCTCGGTGAAGGCGCCACCGACCGGCGCCCAGGTCTCGGGCTCCGGCTCCTGGTCGAGGCGCATGACCTGCTGGCCACCGGCGACATATCGGGTCTTCACGATGGTCGCTGAGCGCCCGTGGCGAAGCAGTTGCGCGGCGAGACCGGGTGTGGCGACGAGGCGCTGCTCCAGCGTGTCGGCGGCGGGGTCGTCACCGGTCGGCGCCACCAGCGTGACGGTCGCACCCAGCGCAGCGGCGTTGCGGGCCACATTGGCCGCTGCGCCCGGCATGGCATCCTCACGGGCATAATGCATGACCGGAATGGGTGCCTCGGGCGAAATCCGCGTCACACGGCCATAGACATAACGGTCCAGCATGACGTCGCCGATACAGGCCAGCTGCGGCGATGGGCCCGTCTCCAGTTGCGACAGGAAGCTGTCAATGGTGTCATTTTTCATGGCCGGGCCCGTTTGAACTGAGAGACAATTTGTGGACACATCCGATTATCGAAACACTTCGTAGGGGGAGTTGGCATTTTACATTGCATATGGGATAAGAAACCTAAGTGAGTTCGAAACCTGTCATATGTTGGTTCCGGCGTGACCTCCGCCTAAAGGACAATCCTGCCCTGCGTGCTGCGGCGGACACGGGCCAGCCTGTCATACCCCTTTACATCCTGGACGCGGAAAGCGAAGGGGTGCGCCCTGACGGCGGTGCGAAAAAATGGTGGCTGGACAAGTCGCTGAAATCGCTCGGCCGGGACATCGAGGCGTGTGGCGGGCAGCTTGTCCTGCGCCGCGGCAAGACAGGCGCGGTGATCGAGGCGCTGCTAAATGAGACCGGCGCGGAGGGGGTGTTCTGGAACCGCCAGTATGAAAAGGCCCTGATCGACCGCGACAGTGTGATCAAGGACATGCTGAAGGCGCGGGGCATCACCGCTGAGTCCTTCAATGGCTCGCTGCTGACCGAACCCTGGACGATCGAGACCAATTCCGGCGGCTACTACAAGGTGTTCACGCCCTACTGGAAGGCCGTGCGGGCAAGCTACAGCGCGCCAGAAGCGATTGACGCGCCGAACACGCTTGACGGCGGAGACGTGGCTTCCGATGACCTCGCCGACTGGGGCCTCCACCCCACGCAACCGGACTGGTCGGAGGGCTTCGATCCGGTCTGGACGCCCGGAGAGAGCGGCGCGCTAAAGCGCCTCGACGGCTGGCTGAAGGATGGCCTGGCGCAGTATGACGATCACCGCAACCGGCCCGACCTCACCCGGTCGACCTCCGGGCTCTCGCCGCATCTCGCCATGGGCGAAATCAGCCCGCAGACCATCTGGCGCACCGTCCAGCAGGCCATGCAGGACGGGCGGCGCAATATCCCCGAGGACCAGGCCATGACCTTCCTGTCGGAGATTGTCTGGCGGGAGTTTTCCTATGTCCTGCTCTACCACAATCCTGACATGGCCGAGGAGAATTACAACAGTGATTTCAGGCACATGCCCTGGCGCGACAGCGAGACGGACCTGAAGGCCTGGCAACAGGGGCGCACGGGCTATCCCATGGTGGATGCCGGCATGCGACAGCTCTGGCAGACCGGATGGATGCACAATCGCGTGCGCATGATCGTGGCCTCTTTCCTGACCAAGCACCTGCTGATGCACTGGCACCATGGAGAGGAATGGTTCTGGGACTGCCTGGTCGATGCCGACCCCGCCAGCAATTCCGCCTCCTGGCAGTGGACCGCCGGGTCCGGCGCCGATGCCGCCCCCTATTTCCGCGTTTTCAACCCGATCAGCCAGGGCCCGAAATTCGACGAGACCGGCGACTATGTGCGCACCTATGTGCCGGAACTGGCCGACCTGCCGGACAAGTACCTGCATTCGCCCTGGGAGGCACCGAAAGAAGTGCTCGACAAGGCGAGCGTAAGGCTCGGCGAGACCTATCCCCATCCCATCATTGCGCACAGGGAGGGCCGCCAGCGCGCCCTCGATGCCTATGACACACTGAAAGAAAAGCGAGACGCCGCATGAAGATTGCCATTGTCGGTTCGGGCATTTCCGGCCTGGGGGCGGCCTATGCCCTGAAGGACACCGGTGACGTCACCGTGTTCGAGGCCTCCGCCAGCCCCGGCGGCCACAGCCATACGGTGAGTTTCCACAGCCATGGCCGGGACCTCAGTGCCGATGTCGGCTTCATAGTCTATAATGGGTTGAACTATCCGAACCTCACCGGCCTGTTCGACGCCCTTGGCGTGGAGACACATAAGAGCGATATGAGCTTTTCGGTGACCGCACCCTCGGGCTTTGAATGGGCAAGCAATGGCGCCCGTGGCCTGTTTGCGCGCAAGCGAAACCTCCTGCGCCCGCGTTACCTGAAATTCCTGACCGAGATCCTGCGCTTCAACCGTGCCGCCATTTCCGACCTTGATGCGCAGGAAATCGGCCCGCTAAGCTTCGGTGCCTGGCTCGACAAGCATGCCTTCAGCGAGGATTTGCGCGAGCACTATATCCTACCCATGGGCGCAGCGATCTGGTCAACGCCGGAAGCGCGCATGACCGACTATCCGGCGACAAACTTCATCAATTTCTTCAACAATCACAGGCTCCTGCACTCCGAACGCCCGAAATGGCGCACCGTGACCGGCGGCTCGCAGCGCTATGTCGAGAAGCTGAGCGGCCTGCTCGGCGACCGGCTCCGGCTGAACGCGCGTGTCACCGGCGTGTCGCGGGCGCCCGGCGGCGGCCTTCTCGTGGCCAGCGACGGACAGCCTGGCGAGCGCTTTGACCATGTCATCCTCGCCGGCCATGGCGACGAGTCCCGTGCCCTGCTCGGTGACGACCTGGCCGACCGGCGCATGCCGCTCGGCTCGGTCCGGTTCCAGCCCAACCATGTGGTGCTGCACTCCGATCCGGCCTTCATGCCCGCGCGGAAGGCCGCCTGGGCAAGCTGGAACGTGTTCAAGAATGCCGAGGGGCGGCTCTGCCTGAGCTACTGGATGAACCGGCTCCAGGGCCTGCCGGGCGATGCGCCGGTCTTCGTCACGCTGAACCCCGAAACCATGCCGCGCGAAGCCCTGACCCATTTCGAGACCCATTTCGATCACCCGCTCTTCGACGGCCCCGCTGCGGCGGCGGTGCGCGAGGTCAGGCGCCACAATGGCGAGGACGGGCTTTGGTTTGCCGGGGCCTGGATGGGCCACGGCTTCCATGAGGACGGGCTGAAATCGGGCCTCGAAGCGGCGCTGTCTATCGGCGGACAGGTGCCCTGGAAGGCCGAAGGCGTCGAGACCAGGACAGCGACCGCCACGCGCCCGCCGGCCTCGGCGGCCCGGTCGGTCGAGGGGGCGGCATGAGCGCAACCGGGCCTCGCCAGCCACCCCCCTTGCGCCTCTGGCGCGGCGAGACGGTGCATGTGCGCTACAAGCCGATGAAGCGCCGCTTCCGTTATGCCATCACCCTGGTCGACCTCGACATCGACCGCCTGGCCGAAGCCAACCGCCAGAGCGTCCTCATGGGTGTGGAGCGTCCGGGCCTGTTCAGTTTCCGCGCCCGCAATCATGGCGACCGCGACGGCACTGAGCTGCGCGCCTGGGCCGAGCGGCAATTGCAGGCCGCCGGCGTCGAGACCGATGGCGGCACGATCCGGCTCGCCAGCTTTCCGCGCCATCTCTTCTACCGCTTTGCGCCGATATCGCTCTGGCTGTCGCGGGGCCGCGACGGACGCCTCAATGGTGTCATCTACGAGGTGAACAACACGTTCGGCGAGAGCCATTCCTATGCCAGCCGCATCGATGGCGACAGCCTGGCCCGCCACGAAGCCGAGAAGGTCTTCCACGTCTCGCCCTTCATGGACATTGAGGGCCGTTATCGCTTCACGCTGGCCGTCGGGCCCGAGAGCCTGGAACTCGTGATCGACAACCTCACCGAAAACGATCGCCTCCATACCGCGACGATTTCCGCCAGCGCGGTTCCCGCCACGACGGGCGCCTTTGCCAGGCTCGCCCTGCTCAGCCCCTTCTCCAGCCTCGGTGTCACCTTCGGGATCCACTACCAGGCGCTGAAGGTCTGGCTCGGCGGTGTCGCCTACCGGCGCAAGCCGAAGCCGCCGCGCCGTGGCGTCTCGATTGCACACCCGGTTGAGCCGCGTCAAAAGACGCGACGAGCGAATTCATGATCATGGGCTGCAACATGACCAACCCTCCGCGCACCGACCGCCAGGCCCTGATGGCGCTGAAGAACGTGCCCGCCAGCGTGAAGCTGACGGGCCTGGCCCTTCTCTCGGCCGATACGGGCGACCTCATCATGCACCTGCCGGGCAAGGCGCCGGTGCTGCGCTTTGGCGGTGACAAGCCGGGCCCCGTGGCCGAGATCCACGTCCATGACCTCGACTTCGCCCGCCGCTCCATCGCCGGCGGCGACATCGGTTTTGCCGAGAGCTACATGGACGGTCAGTGGTCGACGCCCGACCTGACAGCCGTGCTCGAATTCTTCGGCGAGAATTTCGACCGGACCAATCGCCTGGCCATCGGCAGCCGCGTGGTGCGCTTCGTCAACGGCCTGCGCCATACGCTGGCAAGGCGCAACACAAGGCGCGGCGCCCGCAGGAACATCCTGGCGCATTACGATCTCGGCAATGACTTCTATGCCGCCTGGCTCGATCCCTCCATGACCTATTCCTCGGGGATCTACGCTTCCGACAACACCTCGCTCGAGCAGGCCCAGCAGGCGAAATATCTCGCCATTCTCGACCAGATCGATGCCGGGCCAGACAGCCATATCCTCGAGATCGGCTGCGGATGGGGCGGCTTCGCAGAGGTCGCCGCCAGGGAGCGCGGTGCCCGCGTAACCTGCCTGACCCTGTCGGACGCCCAGGCCGACTATGCCCGCAAGCGCATGGCCGCCGCCGGCCTTTCGGAGCGTGTGGACATCCGCATCGAGGACTATCGCGACACGTCAGGTTCCTATGACGGCGTGGCATCCATCGAGATGTTCGAGGCCGTGGGCGAGAGTTACTGGCCGAGCTATTTCACCAAGATCGGGGAGGTACTCAAACCCGGCGGCAAGGCCGCGCTGCAGATCATCACCATCAACGACGAACTGTTCGAGCGCTACCGTAAGCGGGCCGATTTCATCCAGAAGTACATCTTCCCCGGCGGCATGCTGCCAAGCGAGAAACGGCTCGTGGAAGAGTTCGACCGGGCGGGCCTCGCCTTCGATGCCAAGCAGATGTTCGGCCTGGGCTATGCCCGGACGCTGAAGGAATGGCACAGGCGGTTCGAGGAGGCCTGGTCGCGCATCGAGCCCCAGGGCTTCGACGAGGCGTTCCGGCGCATGTGGAAATTCTATCTCAGCTATTGCGAGGCCGGTTTCCTGTCACGACGCATTGATGTCGGACAGTTCGTCCTGTCAAAGGCCTGAGGCGGGCCTCAGTCTCGTCGAACCGCACCGATCTCGTCCAGAAACGCTTCGGCCTGCTCGCGCATGGCTGACCGCTCGCTTTCATCCTTTTTCTCAAGGTTCTTGTAGACAAGTCCCATGCGCCCATTGCGCGTGAGCCGTTCCTTGTTGTGGGCCAGGAAGTTCCAGTACAGGAAATTGAAGGGGCAGGCATCCTCACCCGTCTTCTTGGTGTGGCTGTAGCGGCAGGACTTGCAGTAGTCCGACATCTTGTTGATGTAATTGGCACTCGCGGCATAGGGTTTCGACGCCATGATCCCGCCATCGGCGAAGATCGCCATGCCATGGGTGTTGGGCAGTTCCACCCATTCATAGGCATCGGCATAGACGACCAGGTACCATTCATTGATCTCGTCGGGGTGAATACCGGCCAGCAGGGCGAAATTGCCCGTCACCATGAGCCGCTGGATGTGGTGGGCATAGGCGTGGCGCCTGGTCTGGCCGATGGCCTCGGCCATGCACTTCATGTCGGTCTCCGCGGTCCAGTAGAAATCCGGCAGCTTCCGGTCGGCCTCCAGCGCGTTGAGCTTCTTGTAGTCCGGCATTTTCAGCCAGTAGAGCCCGCGCACATATTCCCGCCAGCCAAGAATCTGGCGGATGAAACCTTCGACGGCGTTCAGCGGTGCATCACCGTCGCGATAGGCCTTCTCGGCCCGCTGGCAGACCTCGAGCGGGTTCAGCAGGCCGCAATTGATGTAGAGACCGATAATGCCATGCCAGAGCCAGGGCTCGCCCACCGCCATGGCGTCCTGGTAATCGCCGAAACAGGGCAGGATATCGCTGGCAAAGGCCTCGAAGATGCGCCGGGCCTCATTGCGGGTCGTGGCGTAGTAGAAGGGTTCCAGGTCGCCGAAATGATTGTCGAAGCGCGCGCCGACATCTTCCAGGGCCTGGCAGGTGATCTCGTCAGGCTCCGACGTCGCGCGCGGCGGCGGCGTCACGGATTTCGGCAGGGATTTGCGATTGTCCTGGTCAAAATTCCATTCACCGCCTACTGGATCGTCGCCGTCCATGAGCAGTCCGGTCTTGCGGCGCATCTCGCGGTAGAAGAATTCCATGCGCAGTGACTTGCGATCCTCGGCCCAGCCGGCGAATTCATCGATCCCGCAGATGAAGCGGTCATCCTCGCAAAGCTCCACCTCGACCCCGAGGGCACTCTGCCATTGCTGCATGTCCTTCAGCAGGCGGTATTCACCCGGCTTGGTGACGACGAGCCTGTCGAAGTCGCCCTCCTCAAGCGCGCGGGCCACTTCCTTGCGCAGCGTCCCGGCATTGTCCTCATCGGTGATCGCGGTGTAGCGCACCTGAAACCCGTCGGCGCGCAGTTCCTCGGCAAAATGGCGCATGGCGGCGAAGAGAAAGGCGATCTTCTTCTTGTGGTGTCGCACATAGGTCGCCTCGCCCGATACCTCGGCCAGCATGACCACATCATCACCCTTGCTGGCGCCGGACAGGGAAGCGATCCCGGGCGACAGCTGGTCGCCGAGGATCAGTCTCAGTGTTTTCGTCATGTCTAGTAGAGCGACGCCAGGCGGTATTCGATCTTGTCACCGCGGGCGGTGAATTCGAGCTTCACCCAGCGGCCCTG
>CAZXWB010000008.1:0-15055 GCA_964644395.1 uncultured Hyphomonadaceae bacterium
ATCTGAAACGACGGCATTCATTGACCAATGGTCCCGGCTCCTGTATCCGACGCGCCTCGAATTCTTCCAGGCCTGTCAATTGAAGAGCCCGCCCCATGACCAAACGCACCCTCCAGGTGAGCCGCCTTCGCCGTTCGCGCAAACATGGCTTCCGCGCCCGAATGGCCACCAAGAATGGCCGCCGCGTCCTTGCCAAGCGCCGCGCCAAGGGGCGCAAGGAGCTGACCGTCAAGGTCCGCAAGAACTGATCGCCGCGCTGCCCGGAGCCCCCGACATCCAGCGCATGAAGGTTCGCCGCGAATTCCTGTTCGCGGCGAAAGGCGTTTCAGAGCGCCGCCGCTCAGTGGTGGTCCAGGCCCGGCGGCTGCCCGGCGACGGGGCGCTGATCCGCGAGGGTTTCACCGCAACGAAGAAGATCGGCAACGCCGTCACACGCAACCGCGCCAAGCGCCGCCTGCGCGAGGCCGCTCGTGCGCTCCTGCCGGAACACGGCGTGCCCGGAACGGCCTATGTCTTCATTGCGCGGCGCGATACCGCAGAGATCGGCTGGTCGCGCTTGCTTGACGATGTGAAAAGCGCGCTGGTAGGCCTCGCGCCACAGCTTTCAAAGCACTAAGTTCGGCAGCACACGCCAGTTCGGCCAGCCCCAGACGAGAAGAATGCCTCCATGGACCAGAACGACCAGCGCAATTTCCTGATCGCGATCGTCCTGACGGTGGTCTTCCTGTTCGCCTACCAGTCACTGGTGCTCGATCCGGCGGCCGAGCGCCAGCGTGCCCAGTCGGAAGCCCGCCAGCAGCTGGAGGGCGCCCAGCAGGTCTCGCCCGACGGCGATCCCAGTGCCGGTGCGCCGGTCCAGCGCACGGTGGACATGGAAGAGGCGCTGGCCGCCGATGACCGGATCATCTTCGATGCCGGCGCCGTGGACGGCTCGATCCGCCTGAAAGGCGCCCGCCTCGACGATCTCAGCCTGAAGCGCCACCGCGTGACCGTCGAGGAGGACGCCCCGGAAGTGCGGCTCCTGTCGCCGGAGAACACCGAGTTCGGCTATTACGGCTTCCTTGGCTGGATAGATGCGACCGACCGTGAGGACCCCGATGTCATCGCGGGGTCGAACACGAGCTGGTCGCTGGCCTCGGGCTCGACGCTGACGGACGAGCGCCCGGTGACGCTGGAGCTGGAACGCGGGGGCCTGCGCATTTCCCGCGAGATCAGCGTCGATGACAATTACATGTTCAGCTTCACCGATACGGTGAGAAACACGACCGGCGCTGAAATCGTGCTGCAGCCGGTCTCTGCCATCCGGCGTTATGGCGACTGGAAGGCCTTTCTCGAAGCCACCGATCCGGGCTCGTCGCGCAATCTCGGACTGGTGCATACCGGCGTGATCGGCGTGCTTGACGGTTCGCTCGAACAGATGAAGTACAACACGCTGCAGAAGGGCAAGAAGACCGAGAGCGGCACGTCCAGCGAGGGCGGTTGGTGGGGCTTTACCGACAAGTACTGGATGACCACCATCGTGCCGCCGCCCAATACCGCCTTCGAGGCGCGGTCTTCCTATACGCCGGCGGTGCGCGAGCCGTCGGGGCGCGAACGCGTCGAGACCCAGGTCTACGGGCAGGTCCTTGCGCTGGCGCCGGGCGAAGAAGTCACCGTCACCAACCGGCTGTTTGCCGGCGCCAAGGAACTCGATGTCCTGCAGCAGTACGAGAAAGACCTCGGCGTGCCGCGCTTCAATGATGCGGTGGACTGGGGCCGGTTCTACTTCCTGACCAAGCCCTTCTTCTGGGCGCTGAAGCTCTTCCAGGGCTGGGTTTCCGGCCTCGGCGCGGTGTCCTTCGGCGTGGCGATCCTCATTCTGACCGTGGTGATCAAGGCGATCTTCTTCCCGCTTCAGAACAAGGCCTACGCCTCCATGTCGAAGATGAAGAAGCTCACCGAACCGATGAAGGAGATACGCGAGCGCTTCGCCGCCGACAAGCAGCGCCAGCAGCAGGAGATCATGAAGCTCTACCAGAAGGAGAAGGTGAACCCGCTGGCGGGCTGCCTGCCCATCCTGATCCAGATCCCGATCTTCTTTGCCCTCTACAAGACCCTGATCGTGACCATCGAGATGCGCCACGCGCCCTTCTTCGGCTGGATCAATGACCTCTCGGCACCTGATCCGACCGCCATCGGCAACCTCTTCGGTCTCCTGGGCGGGCTCTACACCGCCGCAGACGTCAAGAGCATGTTCCTGATCGGGGCCATCCTCGGCGTGGGTGCCTGGCCCATCCTCTACGGCCTGACCATGTGGGGCGTGCAGTCGCTCAACCCGCCGCCGCCGGACCCGATGCAGCGCAAGATCTTCATGTTCCTGCCCATCGTTCTGACCTTCGTGTTCGCCGGCTTCGCCGCGGGACTGGTGATCTACTGGACCTGGTCGAACGTGCTTTCGCTGATCCAGCAATATGTCATCATGCGCCGGCAGGGCGTCGACACCCAGCTCGACAAGCTGATCCGGCGGCTGCGCCAGCCCAAGGCGGAAGTCCCGCCCGGTGAGTGAGGCATTCACGGCCGGGGAGATCGAGGCCGGTCGCTATCTCTGCGCGCAGGCCGTCGATTTCTTGAAGGGCGCCGTCAGCCTGGACACACTGCCCGCCGCCGACCGCACCGAGATCGCCTTTGCCGGGCGGTCGAATGTCGGCAAGTCGAGCCTGATCAACGCGCTCCTGAACCGCAAGGGCCTGGCGCGGGCCTCCAACACGCCGGGCCGCACGCGCGAGCTCAACTATTTCGACCTGGCGGGCAGGCTCTACATTGTCGACCTGCCGGGCTATGGCCACGCCAAGGCGCCTAAGACAGAGATCGCGCGCTGGACGAAGCTGACACGCGACTATCTGCGCGGCCGGCCGACGCTGGCGCGCGTCTTCCTGCTGATTGATGCCCGCCGCGGACTGATGGCCAGAGATGGCGAGATCATGGACATGCTGGATGAAAGCGCGGTGGTCTACCAGATCGTGCTCACCAAGGCGGACAAGGCCAGCGGCAAGGAGCGCGACGCTGCGCTGGACGGGCTGGAAAAGACCCTGAAGAAACGTCCGGCAGCGCACCCCGTGATCCGTGAGACGAGTTCGGAGAAGGGCACCGGTGTCCCGGAACTGCGCGCGGAGATTGCGGGGCTGGTGGCTTAGGCGCTTAACACTGGCCCGAACCTTCGAGGCTTCGTGGCGGCCCATGCTTCGAGGCTCGCCTTCGGCTCGCACCTCAGCATGAGGATCACGGTTTTGCGATTTCGCAACCGAGTGCGCCTCACCCTGAGGCGCTTCGCGAAGCGAAGCCTCGAAGGGTCGGGCGAATGCAAAGCCCGTTCATGACATCATACCCCTTCAAATCCCGCCGCAATCGCCCTAATCGGAAGCCCATGAAGCAGAACCCACTCGCCGACGCGCCCGGCTTCACAACGGCACGGACCCTTTCAGAGGCGCTGCCCTACATCCAGCGCTATGACCGCCAGACCGTCGTCATCAAGTATGGCGGCCATGCCATGGTGGACGCCGAGCTTTCGCGCCTGTTCGCCAAGGACGTGGTCCTCTTGAAACAGCTCGGGCTGAACCCCGTCGTGGTCCATGGCGGCGGGCCGCAGATCGGCCGGATGCTCGACCGGCTGGGAATAATCTCGAAGTTCGAGGACGGCCTGCGCGTCACCGACGGCGCGACGATGGAAGTCGTGGAAATGGTGCTGGCCGGTGCCATCAACAAATCCATCGTGCGGGGCATCAATGCCGCCGGCGGCAAGGGGGTCGGCCTGTCCGGAGCCGACGCCAACCTGCTCACCGCACAGCCGGCCAAGCGCACCCGGCGCGATCCAGGCAGCGAGGTCGAACAGGTGATCGATCTCGGTTTTGTCGGCGAGCCCGACAGTGTCCATCCCGCCGTCATTGAGACCCTCATGGCGGCGGAGGCGGATTTCATCCCCGTCATTGCGCCCGTGGGCCTCGGTCCCGATGGCGAGCACTACAACATCAATGCCGACACCGCGGCCGGCGCCATTGCCGGGGCGCTGCACGCCAGTCGCGTGCTTTTCCTCACCGATGTGCAGGGCGTGCTCGACAAGTCCGGCGAACTTCTGCGAGAAATCAGGCGGGGAGAGATAGACGGGCTCATCACTAACCGAACCGTTTCCGGCGGCATGATCCCGAAACTCGAAAATGCGCGCCGCGCCGTCGATGAGGGGGCCGGCGCCAGTGTCATCCTTGACGGGCGCAGCCCGCACGCGATCTTGACGGAGCTCTTCACCGAACATGGTTCAGGCACACTCATTCGCTGACAATCCGAGTTTGGCCGCGCGGGCGCGATCGCTCTGGCTGGTGATCCTTCTCGCTGTCCTGTTGCTCATGGGCCGTCCGCCCGGGGCGCTGGCGCAGGAGGCCGAGCGCGGCTGGACGGTCTGCAACCAGACAAGCTTCATCACCGAGACCGCCATCGGCCGGCCCGAGGGACGCTCCATCGTCGTGGAGGGCTGGACGAAGATCAAACCGGGCAGCTGCCGCACCGTGCTGACCGGTCCGCTCCAGCTGGGCGTCCACTTCCTCTATGCCCGCTCCTCGGCGGCCCATCGCGGCGGCCTGCGGGAATGGTCGGGCGACCAGCCGCTCTGCGTCGATGTCACCGGTTCCTTCGCGGTGGAAAGCCCGCCGGACTGCTCTGCGATGGGCCTGGTGTCCACCGAGTTCCGTCCGGTCATGGTCGAGCGCCGCACGGGCTGGCGCACGGTGCTGGAGGAATCCAACGAATACACCGCCAGCCGCCTGGCGCCGAACCGCACGCCGCTGGCGGCGGGTGTCCAGCGGCTCCTTTCGGATGCCGGCATCTTCGAGGGCCGGATCGACGGCTATATCGGGCGCAAGACGCGCCGCGCGATTGCCGAATTCCTCGAATTGAAGGGGCTGGAGGCAGACATTTCCGATGATGACCTGATCGATATCCTGGAACAGGAAGCCATTGCCCGCGCGCGCAATCTGGGGCTGACGCTCTGCAACCGCACCAATCAGCGTATCTGGGCGGCGATTGCGCGCCAGAAATCCGATGGCTGGGAAAGCCGCGGCTGGTGGCAGATCGAGGCCGGCGGCTGCGCCCGCGCGATCGACGAGGAACTGCTGCTGGTGCCGCACTTTGTCTATGGCGAGATGGAGGTGCCCGAGGGGGTGCGCAAACCCCTGCGCGGCTCCGATGCCTTCTGCGTGGCGCGTTCGCTGTTTGCCATCAAGGGCCGCACCGATTGCGAGGCGAGCGCCTACCGCTCCGAGCTCTTCATCGCCACGCCCGTGCCCGAGGACGGCAAGCTGGTGCATGAATTCTTCGAGCGCGACTTCGGCGTGATCGAGCCGGTCAGATGAGCGCGACGACCCGTATCCCCGGCGCGGCGGCGCTCGCGGAAATCGACCATTGGGTGTTTGACCTGGACAACACGCTCTATCCGGCCAGCTGCGATCTCTTCGCCGAAATCGATTCGCGCATGACCGACTTCGTGGCGCGCTTCCTTCGTGTCGACGCGGCAGAGGCGCGCGCACTGCAGAAACAGTATTACCGCGAGCATGGCACGACGCTGAAGGGCCTGATGAGCCTGCACGGCATGGCGCCGGACGAGTTCCTCCACCATGTCCATGAGGTCGATCTGTCGCCCCTGCCGGTCTGCGAGCAACTGCGCGGCACGATCGAGGCGCTGCCCGGCCGGAAATTCATCTACACCAATGGTTCGCGCCGCCATGCAGAGCGGGTGACCCGGCATATGGGCCTCGACCACCTGTTCGACGGCATGACCGGCATCGAGGACAGCGCGTTCCACCCCAAGCCCGACCGGCGCTCCTATGACCTGTTCTGCGAGCGCCATGCCCTGCAACCGGCCCGCTCCATCTTCTTCGAGGACATGGAGCGCAACCTGGCCCCGGCCCACGCGATGGGATTCACCACCGTGCTGGTGCATTCCGAACATGACTGGAGCCACGAGCCCGAGGGCGCGCGACCGGCCGCGCCGCCAAGCCAGGCCGGGGAGGGTGACCGCGCCGCCCATGTGCATTATGAGACCGGCGACCTGACAGGCTTTCTGCAGGCCTGCATCGGGAACGCCCTGCCGGAAAAGGACACCGCATGACCGCCCAAGATACTGCCAGCCTGCAATCCGTCATCGATGCCGCCTGGGAGACACGCGCAGAGCTCTCACCGCAAACGAAGGGCGAGGTGCGCGACGCCGTCGATGCGGCGCTGGCGGGGCTTGATGCGGGCCGGTTCCGCGTCGCCGAGCGCGGCGCAGGCGATGGCGACTGGAGCGTGAACCAGTGGCTGAAGAAGGCGGTGCTGCTGTCGTTCCGGTTGAACGCCAACACGCTTGTCAGCGGCGGATCGAACGGCGGGACATGGTGGGACAAGGTGCCGTCCAAGTTCGAGGGCTGGAGCGAGGCAGACTTTTCCGCGGCGGGTTTCCGCGCCGTGCCGCCCTGTGCCGTGCGCCGGGGAGCCTTCGTCGCGCCGGACGCCGTGCTGATGCCGTCCTATGTCAATATCGGTGCCTATGTGGACGAAGGCACCATGGTGGACACCTGGGCCACGGTGGGCTCATGCGCCCAGATCGGCAAGGGCGTCCATATCTCCGGCGGCGCAGGCATTGGAGGCGTGCTCGAGCCGCTGCAGGCCAACCCCGTCATCATCGAGGATGATTGCTTCATCGGCGCGCGCGCCGAGGTCGCCGAGGGCGTCATCGTGCGCGAAGGCGCGGTGCTCGCCATGGGTGTGTTCCTGTCCCAATCGACCAAGATCGTCGACCGGGCGACGGGTGCGGTGAGCTATGGCGAGGTGCCACCCTATGCCGTCGTGGTGCCCGGTTCGCTGCCCGACTCCAATGGCGGGCCGTCGCTCGCCTGCGCCGTCATCATCAAGCAGGTCGATGCGCGCACGCGTGCGAAAACCGGTGTGAACGAGCTGCTCCGAACCTGAGGGAGGCCCCGGTGCGACACTTGTTTCTTGTGCTTGTCGCCTTTCTGGCTGCGCCCCTGGCGCTGGCCGACAGCAAGGATGTCTACGGACGCTGGCTGGTCGAGGACGGCAATGCCGTGATCGAGATCAGCGATTGCGGGGATGGCACGCCCTGCGGCCATCTGCGCTGGGTCGACATGACTGAAGCCACTTCGGACCGCGACATCCACAATCCCGATCCGGACCTCAAAGGTCGTCCGCTGATCGGCATGCCCATGCTCTGGGGCTTTCGCGAGAAAGGCTCAAGCTGGGGGCGCGGACGGATCTATGACCCGGAAGAGGGCAAGACCTATGGCTCGAACCTGAAACGGCGAAAGGATGGCAGTCTGCGCGTGAAGGGCTGCATCGGTCCGTTCTGCCAGTCCCAGGTCTGGACGCCCGCCCCGGCCAGTCTCGGCCTGGACGGATAAGCGCCGACAGGGCGGCGCCGCGACGCCCTCCGCCACGGCGCCTGAGGACTTCTCGGGCACGCAACTGTCCCGCAGTGGAACAGGCACCTCGCCCCTGATAATCCCACAACTCCCGATGATTGCGTTGTCAGCAGGTTTGGCAGCGTTGTCAGATATGCATCGGTGTCTGCTTGGTTTACGGGCAAGGGGGTGCACAGCCACTTTCCGGCGGTGCGCCGCTTGCATCACTGGCGGGTCAGCGCCCGTCCGGCGGGCAATCGAGGTGGGAGCGTAGGGTCGCCGGCTTTGTTGCTGCGGCTTAGAGTATGAGGGGTCCTCCATGAGTTTTTATCGCGGCGATCTGAGCGATCTGGGTGTCATCGGCGTGGAGGTACGCCGCAACTGGAACGAGGCGCGGCTCTATGAAGAAGCCGTGCGCACCGGAGAGGGCGAGGTGGCCGCCGGCGGTCCCCTTGTCGTGAAGACCGGCCAGCACACCGGCCGCTCAGCAAAGGACAAATTCACCGTACGCAACGCCGCGACCGAGAAAACCGTCTGGTGGGACAGTAATGCGTCCATGAAGCCGGAGCATTTCGAGGTGCTCTGGTCGGATTTCCGCGCCCACCTCGAAGACCGACAGGTCTACCTGCAGGAGCTTTTCGGCGGCGCCGATCTCGACCATCGCCTGCCGGTGCGTGTGGTGAACGAACTGGCCTGGCACTCGCTGTTCATCCGCCACCTGCTGCGCGTACCCGAGGCCAGCGAGTATGAGGGCTTCGCGCCGGAATTCACCATCATCAATTGCCCGAGCTTCCGCGCCGATCCCGATCGCCACGGCACGCGCTCTGAAACCGTGATCGCGGTCAATTTCGAAAAGCGCTTGGTCCTCATCGGGGGCACCTCCTATGCGGGCGAGACCAAGAAATCGGTCTTCACCATCTTGAATTACCTGCTTCCCGAGAAGGGCGTCATGCCGATGCATTGCTCGGTGAACACGTCTGATGCCGACGATGCGGCGATCTTTTTCGGCCTGTCGGGTACGGGGAAGACGACTCTGTCGGCAGACGCTTCGCGCGTCCTGATCGGCGATGACGAGCATGGCTGGTCGGAGAACGGGCTCTTCAATTTCGAGGGCGGCTGCTACGCCAAGATGATCAGGCTCAGCGAGGAGGCCGAGCCGGAAATCTTCGCCACCACAAGACAGTGGGGCACGGTGCTCGAAAATGTGGTGATGGACCCCGAAACCCGCACGCTCGATCTCGATGACGCCACGCTCGCGGAAAACTCCCGCGGCGCCTACCCGATCTCGGCGATCCCGAACGCCTCGGCGTCCGGTCGCTGCGGCCAGCCGAAGAACCTCATCATGCTGACCTGCGATGCTTTCGGCGTGATGCCGCCCATCGCCAGGCTGAGCCCGGCCCAGGCCATGTACCATTTCCTGTCGGGCTACACCGCCAAGGTGGCGGGCACCGAAAAGGGCGTGACCGAGCCGACGGCGACATTCTCAACCTGTTTCGGCGCACCCTTCATGCCGCGCCACCCCTCGGAATACGGCAATCTCCTGCGTGACCTGATCGCGAAGTATGACGTGACCTGCTGGCTCGTTTCCACCGGCTGGACCGGCGGGCCCCATGGCGAAGGCCACCGCATGCCGATCAGGGCGACGCGCGCGCTGCTGAACGCCGCCCTTGATGGCTCCCTGAACCAGGCGGAGTTCCGCACCGACGAGACCTTCGGATTTGCGGTGCCGACCGCGCTTGACGGCGTGGATGCAAAGATCCTCGATCCGCGGTCGACCTGGACCAACCCCCAGGCCTATGACGACCAGGCGGAACGGCTGGCCGAAATGTTCATCGATAATTTCCGCATCTTCGAGGCCCATGTCGACGTGGCGGTGCGCGAAGCTGCGCCGCGCCTGAAGGCGCACGCCTGATTTCCGCCAGGGGCCGTTGCACGCGCCCGTCGTGGCGCCCGGCCGGCTTGCCAACACCCGCGCAGGCGTCCTATCCCGTTGGTGATAGAAAATACTGGCCACGGGAGAGGCAGCAATGAGTGTCACCGAACCGGCACCGGGCCCGACGCAGAAGGGTTTCCTGGGATTCGTCGAACGCGCCGGCAACCGCCTGCCCGACCCGGTCTTCATCTTCTTCTACCTGATCATCGCGCTGATGGTGGTGTCGGTCGTGACCACGATGCTGCAGGTCAATGCGCAGCTCAGCGCCGAAGTCCTGTCAGGCATGCCCGACAGCCAGAAGGCACGTTTCAGCATTGGCGAAGACGGCATCATCCCGGCCAAAAGCCTTTTTTCGGCCGAGAACATTCAGCGGCTCTGGGTCGAAATGCCGACCACCTTCACCCACTTCCATCCCCTGGGCTATGTTCTGGTCGTCATGCTGGGGGCTGGCGTTGCCGAGCGCGCGGGCCTGTTTTCGAGTGCCATGCGTTCAGCCGTGCGCGGCGCTCCGACCTTCCTGCTGACACCTGTCGTCGCGCTGGTGGCGATGATCGGTAACCATGCCGCGGATGCAGCCTATGTCGTGCTGATCCCGCTCGCCGGTGTGCTGTTTGCGTCGGCCGGGCGCCATCCCCTGGCCGGGATCGCGGCCGCCTTTGCAGGCGTATCGGGGGGATTTTCGGCCAATGTCGCGCCCGGACAGCTCGATGCGCTGCTCTACGGGATCACCGAGGAGGCCGGCGAGATTCTGGTGGCGGGTTACGACGCCAATATCGCTGGCAACTGGTATTTCATCGCTGCGCTGCTTTTCATCTACCTGCCACTGATATGGTTCGTCACCGACAGGATCATCGAGCCGCGTCTGGGACACTGGAGCCCGGAAGGCACCGATGCGGCCGCCTATGCCAATGATGACGAGGCGCTGACCCCGGAGCAGGTCAAGGGCCTGCGCATGGCAGGCCTTGCGCTCTTGGGCGTGGTGGCGTTGTGGACCTTCATGACACTCGGGCCGGGCACGCCCCTGATCAACGAGGACGCCTGTCCTCCCGCGGCGGCCGACGCGGGCACCTGCAGCCCGATCTCGAACTACTCTCCGCTGTTCAGTTCACTCGTCGGCGGTTTCCTTGTCCTCTTCCTTGCCACCGGCTGGGCCTATGGCGCGGCGGCGAACACGATCAACAATCACCGCGATCTCGTGAACATGATGGCCGAGGCCATGAAGGATATGGGATACTATCTCGTCCTCGCCTTTGCCGCGGCGCACTTCGTCGCGATGTTCGAATGGTCGAATCTGGGGCTGATTTCCGCCGTTCACGGGGCCGGTGCGATAGAATCCTCCGGATTGCCGCTGCCTGTCCTGCTCGGCCTGATCGTGCTTTTTGCGGGCCTGATCAATCTGTTTGTGGGCTCTGCCAGCGCCAAATGGGCGCTGCTGGCCCCGGTGCTGGTACCCATGCTCATGCTGCTCGGCGTCAGCCCGGACGGCGCGACCGCGGTCTACCGCGTGGGCGACGGGGCGACGAACATCATTACCCCGCTCATGGTCTATTTCCCGCTGATCCTCGTCTTCGCGCGGCGCTGGCAGAAGGATTTCGGTCTCGGCAGCCTGACGGCGATGATGATTCCCTACTCGATCTGGATGTTGGTCACCGGCCTCGCCTTGACCGTGACCTGGGTCTATTTCGGGTGGCTGCTCGGCCCCGGCGCACCGATCACTTACCAATTGCCGGGGGCCGGCTGATCCATGCCCCTGGACGACACGCTCACCGCCAGCGGGCTCGATCCCGTGGCCATCGCCCAGTCGCTGATCCGGGTGCCCTGTGTCACGCCGGATAGTGGCGCGGGCATCGAGGCGATGGAAGCCATTCTTGAGCCGCTCGGCTTCGCGTGCCGCCGGCTGGATTTCGGTGACACGGCCAATCTCTATGCCGAACTGCGCCAGGGCGAGGGGCGGAATCTCTGCTTTGCCGGGCATACCGATGTCGTCCCGCCCGGCGATATCGATGCCTGGAGCGTCGATCCCTTTGCCGGCGAGGTCCGCAGTGGCATGCTGATTGGCCGGGGCGCCGCCGACATGAAGGGCGCGATCGCAGCCTTCGCCGTCGCAGTCGCCGATGTCCTGGCCGTGCGCCGGGAAAGCGGGCAGGGCAGGCTGCCGGGCGCAATCAGCTTCCTGATCACCGGCGACGAGGAAGGCCCCGCCCATGACGGCACCCAGAAGGCGCTGGCGGCGCTGATGGCCGACGGGGTCAGGCTCGATGGTTGCATTGTCGGTGAACCCTCCAGCGAGGCCAATCTCGGCGACATCATCAAGAATGGCCGGCGCGGCAGCCTCAACATCGTGATCGGCGCCGAGGGCCGTCAAGGCCATGTCGCCTATCCCCACAAGGCGGCGAACCCGGTCATGGGCCTGCTCGACTTCATCAATGACCTGCGCGCGGTTCCCCTCGATGACGGCGCTGAGGGTTTCGAGCCCTCACGTTTGGAGGTCACCACCATCGACGCGGCCAATCCGGCCCATAATGTCATCGCCGCCCGGGTGGGTGCGAAGGCCAATATCCGCTTCAACACGCGCCACACGCGCCAGTCGCTGATCGACCGCCTGGAGGCGGCGGCCTCGACGTTCAATGCGCGTGGGGAGGTTCAGGTGTCACTGGATTTCGGCGGCTCCGGCGAGGCCTTCTATTCGCCCCCGGGGCGGCTTGTCGAGGCGCTGGCCGAAGCCGTTGCCCATGAAACCGGCCGCCGTCCGGAGCTCTCCACCGGCGGGGGGACATCCGATGCACGCTTCATTCACAAGGCCTGCCCCGTGGCAGAACTCGGCCTGAAGAACGACACCGCCCACAAGGTGGACGAACATGTCGCCGTGGCCGACATCCAGCGCCTGACCCGCATCTATGCCCGCGCGATCAACGGCTTCTTTGCCTGACAAGGTCTGTGCTACAATGATGTTCATGGACGGGAGTTTCGCACCCTTCGAGCTTCGCACCCGCCGCTTCAGCTCGGCGGACGTGCAGCGTATGCTGGAAACCGGCATCATCGAAGAAGGCGAGAAGCTCGAATTGATCGGCGGGAGGCTCCTCGAAATGGCACCGCAAGGCCCGCTTCGCTGGGGCTATACGCAGAAGCTCGTGGAGTGGCTCTTCCGACGCCTGCCCGAAGACCTGACCCTCGCCAGCCAGGGCCCCTTGCGGCTCGGTTTCGAGGACGAACCGGAACCGGAAATCTTCATCTTTCCGGCCGGAATGGATGTGAACGAGGTCCGTGGCCACCATGTCCGGCTCGCCATTGAGGTGGCGGTGTCGAGCTTCAAGTTCGACAGCACAGTTAAACGCGATCTCTACGCCCGTTTCGGTGTGGCCGAATACTGGATTATCAGCCCCGAAACCCGCCGGACCTATGTCTACCGGCTCGATCCGGCCAGCGGTTATGGCACGCCTGAGCAGGTCGGGTTCGATGCGCCATTGGAACTGGCCGGTCTTTCGCTGCGGCTGGCGGAACTTTTCCCGGCTCAGGAGAACGGGTCGGGGTCATAGTCCACCCTCGTCAGGTACAGCCCGTCGGGCGGGGCGACGGGGCCACAAAGCGTACGATCAGCGGCGGCGAGTATCTCCGCGATCCAGCCCGGTGATTGCGTGCCGCGTCCGACCTCCACGAGTGAGCCGACAATGGAGCGCACCTGCCGGTGCAGGAAGGAGGGTGCCGAGCAGGTCACGCTCACCATCTCCCCGGCGCGCGTCACGTCGATCCGCTCAAGCGTGCGCATCGGGCTTTTTGCCTGGCAGTCGCTGTCGCGGAAGGTCGAGAAATCATGATGGCCGACAAGGTGCTGGGCGCTGGCATGCATGGCTTCGGTGTCAAGCGCCACCGGCACGCGCCAGGCGAGGCCACGGGCCAGGGTAAGGTTGGCGCGCCGGTTGATGATTTCATAGCGATAGTGGCGCGTCTTTGCGGCGAAACGGGCCTCGAAACCGGCCGACACGATGGCCGCCGCCACCGCCGCGACGGGGGCCGGGCGCAGGTGGAAGTTCAGCGCGTCGGCGAGCTTGTCGGCGCGTATCTCGCGGTCGAGGTCGACATGGATGACCTGGCCGGTGGCATGGACGCCGGAATCGGTGCGACCGGCGGCGTGAATGGTCGGGGCCGTGCCGTCATTCAGACGGGCCAGGGCTTTTTCCACCGTCGCCTGGACGCTCGGCTGGTCCACCTGTCGCTGCCAGCCGGCGAAGGGCCCGCCATGGTACTCGATCCTCAGAGCGTAGCGCGGCATCAGCCGAGCCGCGTGCCAGGGGGGATGGGCGTACCGCGCAGGAAATCCTCCGCCGCCACGGGCCCCTTTCCCGGCCGCTGGACACGGGTGATGCGCACCGCCCCCTCGCCGGTGGCCACCGCCAGCCGGTCGTCGAGCACCGTGCCCGGTGCCTGCCCGGTTTCCAGATGGGTTCGCGTGCTCATTAGCGCCTTCATGCGCACGGGCGCTTCGGCGCCGGCAGGGGTCCATTCAAACCAGGCGCCGGGCACCGGGGCGAGGCCGCGCACCTGCCGGTCGATTTCGCAGGCCCGCCTGGACCAGTCGATGCGCTGGTCATCACCAGTGATCTTGGCGGCATAGGTCACGCCCTCCTCGGGCTGGGGGCGCGGTTTCAGGCTGCCACGCGCGAGCGCGGCGAGGGCACGGGGCAGGAGATCGGCGCCGAGGCGGGCGAGCCGGTCGTGCAGACTGCCGGCGGTATCATCGGCGCTGATGGGTGTGGATTCCGACATCAGCACGGGACCGGTGTCGAGGCCGGCTTCCATCTGCATCACCTGGACGCCGGTCTCTGTGTCGCCGGCCATGATGGCACGCTGGATCGGCGCGGCGCCGCGCCAGCGCGGCAGGAGCGAAGCGTGCAAATTGATGCAGCCGAGACTCGGGGCGTCCAGCACGGGCCGGGGCAGGATCAGCCCATAGGCCACGACCACGGCGATATCGAGCTCAAGTCCCGCGAATTCGGCCTGCTCGGGCTCCGGCTTCAGCGATTTCGGCGTGCGAACGGGCAGGCCCTGGGCCGTGGCAAAGGCGTGCACGGGTGTGGGGCGGTCCTTCTTCCCGCGTCCGGCGGGCCGGGATGGTTGGGTGTAGACACAGGCCACATCATGGCCCGCAGCGATGATTTCGGCGAGGGCGGGGACGGCGAAGTCGGGGGAGCCCATGAAGGCGAGGCGCAGGGTCATGATGGTTCAAACGGTTTCTGACACTGGCGCAACCCCTCGACCCATGCGCCGCCATCGTCAAGACAGGCCTGGCGGGCATCGGTGGGGGCGATCCAGCGACCGATGAGAAAAACCAGAATGATCAGGCCGACGATGACGCCTGCCCCGACGATGGCGAGGGTCCAGCGCAGGGATGCGTTCTTCAAACGAAGATTACCATGGCATGACCGGGCGACCTGTGAACGGCCCGGCAATGAGGACAATGAGGCCGGCGATCAACACGGCGACAAGCCAGCGTCTCCAGGCATTGGTGAAAAATCCAGCTTCCCGCTTTTTTGGCATGTGAAACGGTCTCAAGCGATGGCGGGCCTCAGGCGCCTGGCCTTCTTCACCTTGTCGACGGCGCGCTGGCGTTTCAGCCTTGAAAGGTGGTCGATGAAGAGCGTGCCTTCGAGGTGGTCCATCTCATGCTGGATGCACACCGCGAACAGGCCGGTGGCCACTTCCT
>CAZXWB010000008.1:15155-27958 GCA_964644395.1 uncultured Hyphomonadaceae bacterium
AGGTGGTCCATCTCATGCTGGATGCACACCGCGAACAGGCCGGTGGCCACTTCCTCGACCTCCTGACCGTCATAATCGAGATAGCGGATGCGGCATTCGGTGGGCCGCTCAACCTCCTCGAACACCTCAGGCACCGAGAGGCAGCCCTCCTCATAGGGGGCGGTGTCCTCGGTCAGGGGCACGATTTCAGGGTTTACGAAATAGCGCGGTTGAGGCTCCTCGTCCTCGCCGGAGATATCCATGACGATCACGCGCAGTGGCACGCCGACCTGGATCGCGGCGAGCCCGATGCCGGGTGCGGCATACATTGTTTCCAGCATGTCATCCATGAGCTTGCGGATCTCGTCGCTCACCCCGCCTTCGACGGGTTTGGAAGCTTCCTTCAGACGCGGGTCCGGGACGGTGAGAATGTCTCTGATGGCCATAGGCTTAAGATAGGAAGCCGCCGCGCGGCGGTCAATTCCGCCTATTCGGCGGCTTCGCTGGCATCGTCATCGTCAAAGCGCAGGTCGCGGTTGCGGTCGGGCAGGCGCAGCGGCTCGGAGACGCCATCGAGGGTTGCCACGGGTTTCGCACCGGCCTGGGCGATCTGCAGCGCCTCGAACTTTCGCGCCTTTGGCAGGACATTGGCCTCAAGCGAGCCGACAAAGCTGTTATAGGCGCTGACCGAGCTGTTCATCGCCTTGCCAAGCTTTTCGACATGCCCGCCCATGGCAGCGATGGCATCGTAGAGCTGCCGGCCGAGATCGGCCGCCTCGCGGGCATTGCGCGCCGATTCCTCCTGGCGCCAGCCATAGGCCACGGCCTTGGCGAGCGCGATCAGGGTCGACGGCGTCACGATCAGCACCTTATTGCGCGCGGCATGGTCGAACAGGTCGCGGTCGACCTCCATCGCCCCGGCATAGAATTGTTCGCCGGGCACATACATGGCGACGAAATCGACCCGGTCCTCGAAATCCTTCCAGTACTCCTTCGCCGCCAACCGTTTGACATGGTCGCGCAGCTTGCGGGCATGGGCCTCGAGATGGGCGCGACGGGTCGCGCCGTCGCTGGCGCCGGCGGCCTCAATGAAATCCTCCACCGAGACCTTGGCGTCGACCACCACTTCCCGGCCGCCGGGCATGCGGATGATGACATCGGGACGCAGGCGGCCGCGTTCGGTCTGGTCGTGGTTCTGTTCAACGAAATCGGCATAGCCCGACATGCCGGCCAGTTCGAGCACGTTGCGCAGGCTCTCCTCGCCCCAGCTGCCACCGCCGCGGGGCGCCGACAGCGCCGTGATCAGCTTGCCCGTCGTGGCATTGGTGCGCGCGAGCCCTTCGCCGATGGCCTTGATCTGCTCCTGCAGGGTGGAACGGTCCTCCGTTCTAACCTTCTCGATCTGGTCGACGCGCTCTCGAAAGTCCCTGAACGTCTTGCCGATGGGCTCCATCAACCGTTCCAGATCGCCGCGCGCGCCTTCCTTGTGCTTTTCGAAGGTGGCATTGGCGATTTCCATGAACTGTCCCGTGGCGCGGCGCATGACAGATTGCGCCATCTCGGCGAAGCGCTGCTCGTCCTCGGCCCGGCGCGCCTCCGCCGCGGCGAGCTTCTCGCGCATGTCATCGGTGACCGCGCGCTGGGTGCGGAGCTGTTGCACGACCTCGTCGCGATCCTCGCTCAGGTGGGATATCTCGAATTCCGCCAGCTTCTGGGCGTTTTCGGCGTCGCGCACCTCACCGACCAGCTGGCCGCGCCGGAAGAGATAGAGACCGCCGAGCAGCAGGAGCGCGCCGAGCAGGCCGAGATGGACAGAATCGAGGCCGAGCTGGCCGATGGTGACAATGGCTTTCATACAGCGTTCCTAGACCGATTCGGACGCACTCCAGCGCGCCAATCGGAACTTATCAGGAACGAGTATCTAGAACAAGTCCGGAACCCACCGAAACGTCACACATTGAACCGGAACAGCATCACGTCTCCATCCTTGACCACATAGTCCCGGCCTTCCGCGCGCATCTTGCCGGCTTCCTTCGCCCCGGCTTCCCCGCCACAGGCGACATAGTCCTCGAAGGTGATCGTCTCGGCGCGGATGAAGCCCTTTTCGAAATCACCATGGATCACGCCGGCGGCCTGGGGCGCGGTCCAGCCCTTGCGGATGGTCCAGGCGCGGCTCTCCTTCGGCCCGGCGGTGAAATAGGTCTGCAGGTCGAGCAGGGTGTAGCCCGCACGGATCAGCCGGTCGAGGCCGGCCTCGTCCAGTCCGATATCGGCGAGGAATTCGTCGCGCTCGTCATCCTCCAGCATGGCCAGTTCCGCCTCGATCTGGGCGGAGATGACGACGCAGGGCGCATCCTCGCCCTCGGCATGGGCCTTCACACGGTCGGAATGGGCATTGCCCGTCGCCGCGGCCGCCTCGTCCACATTGGCGATATAGAGCACAGGCTTGGCGGTGAGCAGCTGCAGCATCTTCCAGTTCCGGATCTCGTCCCCCGGCACCTCGGCGCGCCGGGCGGGCCGGCCCGCATTCAGCTCATCGAGCGCGAGATCGATCAGCCGGATCTGCGCCCTGGCGTCCTTGTCGCCGGAATTGGCCTTCTTCACGAGGCCCGCCTTGCGCTTCTCCAGGCTCTCCAGGTCGGCGAGCATGAGTTCGGTCTCGACGGTTTCGAGATCGGCGATGGGGTCCACCCTCCCGCTGACATGGGTGATGTCCTCATCCTCGAAACAGCGCAGCACATAGGCCACCGCATCCACTTCGCGGATATTGGCGAGGAACTGGTTCCCGAGCCCTTCGCCCTGGCTTGCGCCCTTCACCAGGCCGGCAATATCGACGAAATTCATCCGCGCCGGGATGATCTCCTTCGACCCGGCCACTTCCGCCAGCCGGGGGAGGCGGGGTTCGGGCACCGCCACCTCGCCCACATTCGGCTCGATGGTGCAGAAGGGGTAATTGGCCGCCTGCGCCGCGGCGGTGCGCGTCAGGGCGTTGAACAGGGTGGACTTTCCCACATTTGGCAGGCCGACAATGCCGCATTTGAAACCCATGGCATGAACTCCGTATCCAGATCGGAGCGGGACGGGCCGCTCACTCGCCTCTCGGGCGTTACAGGCTGGCGCTGCATGGCAAAGCCGCTAGTATTGTCAAGGAATCAGAGGCCAATCCTGTTGATTGGCTGCGGATTCGCGACACTGGGAGGGCTGACATGGCCTATGATGTCTATGTGGTTGCCGCCAAGGCGGACCGGGACATGGCGCGGCTGGTGACGCGGCGCCTGCGTGCGCTGAAGATGAAGGTGTTCTATGACGCCAAGGACGAGGACGACACCTTCACCTCCAAGGAGGCCCGCAAGCTGGAACAGTCCGACAGCGTGCTGGTCCTGTGGTCGGCGGCGGCGGTGGAAAGCGACGAGGTGCGCGCCGCGGCGAGCCAGGGCCATTCCAACAAGGCCCAGCCGCTGGTCCAGGTCACGCTCGACGGCACGGTGCCCTATCAGCCGTTTTCCGCGGAGACGCTGCACAGCCTGGAAGGTTTCACCACGCGGACCAACACCGAGGGCTGGTACACAGCGGTGGAAACGCTCGGCGCCCATCAGGGCCGCAGGGATCTGCGCGAATGGATGGACCTCAAGGCCAGCCAGAAGGACGAAAAGGCCGTCTGGCTGAAGGCGCATCCGGATGATCCCCTCGCCATTGCGGCGCGCCCGAAGGCCAGCGATGCGGCCCGCAAGGAAGCCGTGGCATCGAAACCGGAAAAGCCCGCCAAGGCGAAGGCATCCACGGCTGGCGGGGCGGCGGCGGTGAGCGGGTCTGCCGCCGGCCTTGTTGCTGCCCGCACCGGCGATGCACCCGAAGCCGCCCAGGCGGGCTCCGGCGTGCTCGCGGCCGGATCGGGCGATGGCGAGGCCGTGGCGGTGCCGGCCTCCTATAATGAAGACATTGGCGGCATGGGCTGGGGCATGTTGCTGCCCGTTCTCCTCGGCATCCTCGCCATGATGTGGCTGGCCTGGTTCTGGCGCACCGCCTATCAGCCGAGCCGCATGCCCGTCGCTGCCGCCGAAACCGTTGTCGCGCGCAGCTGCCCCCCGGGACAGATGCCGAAATCCATGATCAACATCCTGGAACCGAGCGGATCGATCATCATCGACGAGTGAGGAGCGGTGAGTGGCGCCGAAAACGCTGCCATCCTGTATGCTCCGGTCGCGCCTTCAGGTGTCGGCCCAGAGCCGCACGAGGTTGGCCTGAATCCGCGACAGGGTCAGGCTCTCGGCCGATTGCGGGTCCAGTGCGGCTTTCAGGCTGTGGCGGGTATTGGCGAGGTCGAACAGGATTTCGCGCCGTTCCGCCCCGCGGATGCGGGACTCGATCCAGCCGACAAAGGCCAGCCTCTCGCCTGCGCTCACTGGTGCGACCTGGTGCAGTGCCGTGGACGGGTACAGCACGAGCCCGCCCGCTTCGGGCTTGAGCGCCTGGGTCTGGCCCGGTGCTTCGATCACGAGCTCCCCGCCGTCATAGTCGTCCGGCGGCGACAGGAAGAGCGTGAAGGACAAATCGGCGCGCACGCGTTCGCCGTCCTCACCGCCGTCGCCGACCATCACCGCATTGTCGACATGGTAGCCGTATCCGCCACCCGCGGAGGTCCGGCTGAGCACCGGCCGGGCGAATCGCTTCGGCCAGGCGGCGGCGGAGACGACCGGGTGGCGCCGGACCGCTTCGAGGAGTTCCCGGCGCAGCCTTGCGCCTGTCCGGCTGGAGAGGTCGGCCTGTTCATTGCGCTTCACCGCCCGCGCCACCGCACCGGCCGAGGCCTGCCCGTCCTGCCAGGTCAGGCCTGCGGCACGTTTTCGCACCGAGTCCAGCACAGTCTCCGGAAGCAGGCCTTCGATCGTGATCAGCATGGCAGCACCTTTGTGAGATTGATTTGCATTGCCCTTTGAAACATGCATCCTCTGTACCACACCACCATGGTAGCAAACGCGCTGGAAGGGCCGTCATGAAGATCATTCAGAAATCCTGGTCGGGGCTTGGGCTCAGTGCCGCGCTTGCCGGCAGCGCGCTGCTCGGTGCCTGTGGCGGGCCTGCGACAGATGAAGCCGGACAGACCGGTGATACCGGCGAGACGCGCGATGCCTCCGGCCAGGCCCCGGCCCCGGCCACGGCGGCTCTCGGCGGCGAGGGCGAGGGCGAAGGCGGCGAAGGCGAGGGCACCGGCGGGGAAGGTGGCGTCAACGTCGCCGCTGCGGCATCCGACCCGGTCGTGTTCAATTCCGCCCTGGCGATCACGGCGGCCCACGTCATCGCTGCGCGCGACGCCTACGCGATCGGAGAAACCCGGGCGGCCGCGGAAATGTTTGCCCATCCCGTCAGCGAGGTGCTCTACGACATGCAGCCGGTCTTTGCCGCCCGCGGCGTGGAGAATTTCGACCAGCTGCTCGTCGATGCGTCTGCGGCCGCCGTGGACGGGGCCGACACCGAAGAAATCGAGGCGCTCTCCTCGGCGATCCTGACCCGGCTCGACCGTGTTGCGGCAAAGGCGCCCGAGAGCGACAAGAGCCCGGCGGAAATTGTCGCCGGTGTCACCGCCGACCAGGTGGCGCGGGCTGTCGATCTCTATCGCGGCGCGCTGCAGGACGAGGCCTATGAGCCGTATCTGGACGGCTACGGTTATTACAAGACCGCGCAGCGGGCTTATGAGTCCCAGGCCGAGGCCATCGGCGAGCAACGCCCCAAACTCGCGGCCAAGCTGGAAGCCGCGCTCGATCTCCTCGCCGATGCCTATCCCGGCGTTGAGCGACCGGAGACGCTGGGCGGGGATGCCGGTGCCATGGCCGTGGCGGTTTCGGAAATCCTTCTGGAGCTCTGAACCGGCCTGGTCGGCCTGCGCTGCCTTGGCCCCTTGCCGGCGCGGGCGCATCCTGAGAGTGTCCGGTTATGCTGCGATACCTGTCCGGCCTTTCGGCCCTGTTCCTTGCAATCACCTCCTGCCAGGCGCCGCCAACCGGCGATGATGTCGTCCTGGTGGAGTCCGCCGACGGCAAGGTCGTGGCCTACGCCATCCCGCCGGCGCTGCCCGAAAGCGAGCTGATCGCCGATTTCCTCGTCGGCCGCATCGCTGAGCAGACCAACGCCCCCGAAGTGGCCGCGGCGCGCTATGCCAGTGTGGCAGGGGTGCGCACCGGCGATGTGGAGATCGCCGAAAGGGCGGTGTTCTCGGCCCTGATTTCCGGCGACTATGACACCGCACGCGAAGTGGCGACCTCGGCACCGGGCAGTGTCCGGCTCGAAGGATCGCTTGTGCGCCTCGTCCTTGCCGCCGAGGCCATCCGCGCCGGCGACAGTGCCCGGGCGCTGGACCACCTGGAAGACGGACGGCTGGCCACGTTCAACCGGATCATTGCCGGTGCCATGGCCGCCTGGGCGGCACTCGATGCCCGGGGGCTGGAAGCGGCGCGCGCAGCGCTTGACCAGTCTCGCACCGGCGACCCGCTGTTTGACGGCGTAACCGACTACCAGCTCGGCTTCATCGAGCTCGCCGCCGGAGAAGAGGAGGCGGCACTGGCCACCTTCGAGCGGGTCTGGACGACGGGCGTGCGCCTCGCCATCGGGGCGGAGTCGCATGCCCGCCTGCTGGCGGCCCGCGGCGACACCGACCGGGCCGAGGAGATCATCGACAGTTTTCGCGAAAGCGTCGGCCCCAATCCGGCGATTGAACGCCTGAGCCGCGAGATCGCCGAGGGCGGGCCGATTGAAAGCGGCGCGCTGGACATGCGTCGCGGGGCGGCCCAGGCCGTTTATGCGCCTTCGGCTGCGCTCGCGGCCCTGACACGGGACGACCAGGCGGGCGTCTACTTCACCCTCGCCCTGGCCCTCGACCCCGAGCTCCACGCCGCGCGCACGCTCTGGGGCGATGCGCTGGACCGGGCGGGACGGCTGGAGGCAGCGGCCAGCGCGCTGGACGAGGTGCCCCGCGACAGCGAATTCTACGCCAATGCGCGTGCCCAGCTCGCCTGGGTCTACCGGCGCATGGGGCTTGATGAGGCAGCCATCGCAACCGCCGAGGATGCGCTCGCCTTCCGTCCCGACCGCGACCTGAAGATCCAGCTCGGCGACCTGTTCCGCTCCATGGGCGACCATGCCTCCGCCGAACGTGTGTTCACCGAGATCATCGATGCCGATTCCCGGGCCGGCGATGCCGACTGGCGGATACTTTACGCCCGCGGCGCGGCGCGCGAACGCCAGGACCGCTGGAGCGAGGCCGAAGCCGACCTGCGCGCGGCCCTTTCGCTGGAACCGAACCAGCCCGATGTGCTGAACTATCTGGGCTACTCCCTCGTCGATCGCGGCCAGAAACTTGACGAGGCCTTTCCCATGATCCGCCGCGCGGTCGCGCTGCGTCCCGATTCCGGCCATATCGTCGACAGCCTGGGCTGGGCCTATTTCCGCCTCGGCCAGTATGAGGCCGCGGTGGAGGAACTGGAGAAGGCGGTGGTGCTGGAGCCCGGAGATCCGACGATCAACGACCATCTCGGCGACGCCTACTGGATGGTCGGCCGGCGCCGGGAAGCCGGTTACCAGTGGCAGCGCGCCCTGAGCCTCGACCCTGCCGAGGATGATGCCGCGCGCATTGCCAGCAAGCTCGAGAACGGGCTCACCACGACGCCGGTGCAGCGGGCCGATGTCGGCGCCCCGCGTCCCTGAAGCCGACGCGCCCACCATGCCGGAAACCATCATCGAGCGGGCGCGGCCGAAGGTGAACCTGACCCTGCACGTGGGACCGCCCAAGGCCGGTGGCCGCCACGATCTCGTCTCCCTCGTGGTTTTTCCCGATGTCGCCTCGGACCGCATCGGCGTGCGCGCCGCAGACCGGTTCGCCTTCCGCGTCACCGGCCCCCATGCCGACCGGATGGACGTATCTGCCGGCGACAATCTGGTGGTGCGCGCAGCGACTGCGCTGGCGGCCCGACACGGGCGCCCGCTCCATGTCGAGATCACTCTCGACAAGCACCTTCCGGTCGCAGCGGGGATCGGCGGCGGGTCCAGCGATGCCGGCGCCGTGCTGCGCGCGCTTGAGCGGCTATGGGATCTTCCGGCGGGAAGCCATGGCGACATTGCCACAACGCTTGGCGGGGACGGTCCGGTGGCCTATGCGGCGAAGACGGCAATCATGGCCGGGGAGGGCGAGCGGGTGACGCCGCTGGCCGCGTTCGAGGTGCCCATGCTGCTGGTGAATCCGGGCGTGCCCTGTCCCACGGGACCGGTCTTTGCCGCATATGACCGGCTGGGGCACTTTTCCGATGTCAGCCCTTTCGAAATGCCGGCCACGCCGGAGGCGGCCTGGCAGCATGTGCGCGAGGGCCGCAATGACCTCGAGACCGCAGCGATCGGCCTCGTGCCCGAGATCGGGGCGGTGCTCGATTGCCTGCGCGCCGCGCCGGGTGTGCGGCTTGCGCGCATGTCGGGCTCCGGTGCGACTTGCTTTGCCGTGCTCGAGAGCCATGACGCCGCCCATGCACTTGCCGCAGAACTCCGGGCACGCGAGCCGCACTGGTGGGTCAGCGCCACGGGGAAGTCCGGCCCATGACCCCGCAATGGTGGCTGCCAATGCTGCTTGGCCTGGCCCTGACGGGACTCGCCATGTTCATCCCCGTGCGCGACGCGCCCGATGGTGCGCGCAAGACGCAGGCCCGTTCGGTGCCACGCACCGGGGGCCTGGCCATCGGCCTCGCTATCTGTATCAGCTTCTGTTTCATGGCTGGCGTCACCGACCGCGGCGCCATGATGGCGGCGGGCCTCGCGCGGGAGTGGCCGCTGGCCGCTCTGCTCGGTTTCATAATGGTCTGCGGGCTGACAGGTTTCATCGACGACCTGTTCAACCTGCCAGCCCTCACCAAGACCGGCCTGTTGGGTGCAGCCGCCCTCGCGGCCGCCCTCGTGGTGCCGGTCACCGGCTTTCCCCTGCCGGGGCTCGGGGATGTCCGCTTGCCATTGGCAGTGGGCGTGGCAGGCACCGCGCTCTGGCTCTTCATCTTCGTCAATGCCGCGAACTTCATGGACGGCTCGAACGGACTGGCTGCAGGCAGTCTTGCCCTGGTGGCTATTGTCTTTGCCCTGTTGCTCGATCTGGGCGGTGGGGTCTACGTCCGGCCGGAAATCGAACTGATCAGTCTTTCGGGGCTCACGGTCGCCTTCGCCACGCTCGGCTTCCTCGCCTGGAACCTGACGGGGCGAATCTATCTCGGCGATGCGGGATCGCTCGGCCTCGGCGCCATTGTTGCCGTGCTGGGCGTCATTGTCGCTGTGCGGGTGAGCGTCTGGATCCCCGCCATCCTGTCGCTGCCCTTCCTTGTGGATGTGCTGCTGACGCTGGTCTGGCGGGCCCGGCGCGGTGCGAAGCTCACCGAAGGCCACCGCGACCATGCCTATCAGCTGCTGCTGCGATCGGGCTGGCGGCACTGGCAGGTTGCGCTGCTATGGTGGGGCTTCACGGCGGTTTGTGCGGGTGCGACGTGGTTCGGCCTCTGGCTGGACATGCGCGAATGGCCGCGCCAGCCGGGTTTCCTCACTGCGATATTCGTATTCCTCGCCCTGCTCGGCGCCATGCTCTGGCACTGGCAGCGGCGCAATTTTGTCGCCCGCCTCAGTTCATACGGTCAACCGTAAGCTCGGCAAGGTCGGCGAGCGTGTCATGGAACGGACCGGCGGGAAGGCTGGAAAGCGCCTGCTTCGCCAGGCTGACATAGTCCCGTGCCTCCTGGATCGTCGCCTCGGCCGCGCCGGTGGAGCGGATCAGGTGGATGGCGCGGGCGAGATCCTCGTCACGTTGCTGGTCGGGCTTCAGCGCCCGGTCCCAGAACTCCCGGTCCTCAGAGGAACCACGGCGCCGGGCAATCACCACAGGCAGTGTGATCTTGCCTTCGCGGAAATCATCACCGACGGACTTTCCGATCACCGAGGTCGTGCCGCCATAATCGAGCGCATCGTCAACGATCTGAAAGGCGAGGCCGAGATTACGGCCATAGGCCGCCAGGGCATCGGCCTGGGCCTCCGACCCGCCACCGGCAAGCGCGCCGGCCCGTGCCGCGGCCTCGAACAGGGCGGCGGTCTTCGCCTCGATGATGGCGAGATATTCTTCCGTCGGCAGGTCGAGCCGCCCTTGGACGGCGAGCTGACGCACCTCGCCCTCCGCGATCACGGTGGAGGCGGTGGAAAGGATATCGAGAATGTCAAGCGAGCCGGTCTCCACCATCAGTGTGAAGGCGCGGGCGAAGAGGAAGTCACCGACAAGAATGGAGGCCGAATTTCCCCAGACATTCTTGGCCGAGGACTTTCCGCGCCGCAACGTGCTATCATCGACAACATCATCGTGCAGCAATGTCGCGGTGTGGATGAACTCCACCGCAGCGGCGAGGGCGTGCGCGGCAGGGCCGGTGTCGCCGACCGCCTTGGCAGCCGCCAGTGTCACCATGGGCCGCAGCCGCTTGCCACCGGCCGAAACGATGTAACCCGAAAGGTCCGGTATCAAGGCAACCGGGCTCGCCGCGCGCGACGCCAGAAGCGTTTCCACAGCGTCCAACTCGTGGCCAAGCAGGTCGTTCAGCCGGTCAAGGGCAGTGCTCTTTTCGGCGGACAGTTGGGGCGCGTTCGGCGGCAAGGCGTGTTTCCTCATCGGCCGGAGCGGCCTGTTTGTTTCCATGCAATATCGAAACCTATTCACCATGGTCAATCAAACGTGGCAAGCTGACGCAAATGCGTCGCAGGAAGTGGGGCAATTTCAGCGCCCCGTGTCGGGATTGAACCGTTTTTCCTTGCCCCAGCCGGCCAGACTGTCCAACCATCGCGGCCATGAAACCTGTCCTGAAGACCACCGATCCGGTGCGCCTCTCCTATGCCCGCTCCCTGCTCGACGATGCGGGCATCGAATATCTTGTCGCAGACGAACACATTTCTGCGATCGAGGGCTCCATCGGCATCTTTCCGCGCCGGCTCATGGTGATCGATGAGGAGGAGTCGCGCGCGCTCGCGGCGCTCAAGCCACTGTTCGATGCCGAAGCGCAGGCCGGGCGTGACGGCTGAGACAACAGACGACGCGTTTCTCGGCGGGCGGCTTGTGCTGGCCCAGCCGCGCAAGGGATACCGGGCGGGTCTCGATGCCTTGCTGCTGGCCGCAGCGGTGCCGGCGGGTGACGGTCTCGCGCTCGACATGGGCTGCGGCGTGGGCGCGGTCATGTTGTGCGCCGACGCGCGCGCAACGGGCTGGAAATGGACCGGACTTGAACGCGACGCGGCCATGGCCGTCCTTGCGGCGGACAATATCGCGCGCAATGGCGTCACCGGGCAGGTGCAGGTCGAGACGGGCGACGCCTTCAGCCTGCCGGCATCGTGGCAGAACCGTTTCGACCTCGTCGTCTCCAACCCACCTTATTTCGCGCCGGGCGAGATCTCTGCGCCGGGAGAGCGGCGGGCGGCGGCCTGGCTCAATCGCGGCGGGCTCAAGGCCTGGCTGAACGCCATGCTGTTCGCCTGCCGGCCGAAGGGGCGGGTGACGCTGATCCACCGCGCCCATGAACTGGCACGTATCCTTGCGGTGCTGGATCGCCAGGCCGGAGAGATCACGGTGCTGCCGTTGCATCCGCGCGATGGCGAGGCGGCGAGCCGTGTGATCGTCACCTGCCGGAAAGGGCTGCGACCGGGGCCGCTCAGCCTCCTGCCGGGTCGTGTGCTGCATGAGTGCGAAGGCGCGACAGATTGGCTCGACGCCGTCAGCCGGGGAGACCGATACGCTTTTCATGAATGAATTTATTGAAAAGCGATATTGGTCATCCCATGTTCACATTGGCTGACCGATAGTGGCAGCACCGAGAGGCGGTTTGAAAGGAGTTGGCCCATGTTCGGTTTCCTGATCGCTTTCTTCTTTGTCCTGAGCGTGGTCGTGGCCGCGCTCGGGCATCCGAAGATTTATTGCATGTTCTTCCCCAGGCGGAAGAAGTCCTGTGACACGCTCGACCATAAGGAATCCTTCGGGATTTAAGCCATAGACCGGAGCGGATTTACGGTTGGATCGTTACCGCACTTGCGCTTGCCGCGCTTGTCTTCCGCCTGCGGCGCCTGGCCTCGGGAGAGGGCAAGCCGTGACGCGTCCGGTCCGGCATGGGCCTGCCTCTGGCCACTGAACGCGCCGAACGCGAACAGGCCGAGGCTCACCTGCGCACCGATGCGAAGTTACGCCTCTACAAGCTGGAGAAGCAGGACCGCTTGCGCCGCTAGGCAGGCGGGGCTAGGCCACGGGCTAGAACCAAGCCCGAGACCGACATGCCTGCCGCAAAAGCTTCCAAAGCCAGAAAGACCGCCTCCAAAGCGGCGAAACCCGTCTGTTTCCAGGACATCATTCTGGCACTCCAGAATTACTGGGCCACCCACGGCTGCGCGATCCTGCAGCCCTATGACATGGAGGTCGGCGCCGGCACGCTGCATCCAGCCACAGTGCTGCGCGCGCTTGGGCCGAAGGAATGGCGCGCCGCCTATGTCCAGCCCTCGCGGCGTCCGTCCGATGCCCGCTATGGCGAGAACCCGAACCGGCTCGGTCACTACTACCAGTATCAGGTGATCCTGAAGCCCAATCCCCGCAATTTGCAGGACCTCTATCTTGGCTCGCTCGACGCCATCGGATTGGATCAAAAGGTCAATGATATCCGCTTTGTGGAGGATGATTGGGAGAACCCGACGGTGGGGGCGTGGGGGCTCGGCTGGGAGGTTTGGTGCAACGGCATGGAAGTTTCGCAGTACACTTACTTCCAGCAGGTCGGCGGGCTCGATGTGCACCCGGT
>CAZXWB010000009.1:0-26969 GCA_964644395.1 uncultured Hyphomonadaceae bacterium
GTTCCCGGCCGGCGGCGTCGAGATTGGCGAAGGGCTCGTCCAGAAGCCAGACCGGTCGTGGTACCGCGAGAAGGCGGGCCAGCAGGGTGCGCTTTTTCTGTCCGGCCGAGAGAAACCGCACCGGCACATCGGCGGGGCGCCCAAGGCCCACCCGGTCGAGCAGGGCATCGCTCAGGGCGGGTTTGCGCCTCAGGCCGGACAGGCGGATGAAGGCGTCGGTCGCGCTGCGCGGCGTCTCGAAGGGTTTCAGGGCGCTGGCATGGCCGATCAGGTGCAGCGCCTCGTCCGGGGCTTCGTTCCAGGTGATCTCGCCCTGGCTCGGGCGCATCAGTCCTGCGAGAATTCGTAGCAGGGTGGTCTTGCCCGAACCGTTGGGCCCGCGCAGAACCGTGAAGCTGCCCGAGGCGGCATCAATGTCCAGGTCGCGGAAAAGCAGGCGAAATCCGCGCAGGCTGGCAAGTCCTTCCGCGCGCAGGGAAATCTTGCGCCAGTCCGCCATGACCTCTCCCATTCCCGCTTGATCCTTGGTCGCAATTGCACACCGCCCGGCCGGGCGATAAGAGGGTCACAAATCATTTCGAAACCGCCGCGCCACGCAGGCCGCGGCGCATTTCAGGTCTCTAGAGGAGCACTCATCATTATGGCGTCGAACGATAGCTTCAAGTCCCGCAAGACACTGAATGTCGCTGGCAAGGACTATACGTATTTCTCGCTGGAGGCCGCTGCGGAAAATGGTCTCGGTGACATTTCCCGCCTGCCAGCCTCGCTGAAGGTTCTCCTGGAGAACCTCCTGCGGAACGAGGATGGGGCTTCGGTCACCACCGAGGACATCAGGGCGTTCAAGACCTGGCTCGACAATGGTGGCAAGGCCGAACACGAGATCGCCTACCGCCCGGCCCGCGTGCTGATGCAGGATTTCACCGGCGTCCCGGCGGTCGTGGACCTGGCCGCCATGCGTGACGCCGCGCAGAAGCTCGGCGCATCGGCCGAAGCCATCAACCCGCAGGTGCCGGTGGACCTCGTCATCGACCACTCCGTCATGGTGGACTTCTTTGCAGGTCCCGACAGCTTCCGGAAGAATGTGGACGTCGAATACCAGCGCAACCAGGAACGCTATGAATTCCTGCGCTGGGGCTCAAAGGCCTTCGAGAATTTCCGCGTCGTGCCGCCCGGAACCGGCATCTGCCACCAGGTCAATCTCGAATACCTCGCCCAGACCGTCTGGACCCGCGAGGAGGGCGGCGAGACGATCGCCTATCCCGACACATGCGTCGGCACCGACAGCCACACCACCATGATCAACGGCCTGGCCGTTCTGGGCTGGGGCGTCGGCGGGATCGAGGCGGAAGCCGCCATGCTGGGACAGCCGGTGTCCATGCTGATCCCGGAAGTCATCGGCTTCAAACTGACCGGCAAGCTGCCCGAGGGTGCCACGGCCACCGACCTGGTGCTCACCGTGGTGGAAATGCTCCGCCAGAAGGGCGTGGTGGGCAAGTTTGTCGAATTCTACGGTGAGGGGCTCGCCAACCTCACCCTCGAGGACGAGGCCACCATCGCCAACATGGCGCCGGAATATGGTGCGACCTGCGGCTTCTTCCCCGTCGACAACGAGACCCTGTCCTATCTGCGCGACACCGGTCGCGATGAAGACCGTGTCCAGCTCGTCGAGGCCTATACCAGGGCGCAGGGCTATTGGCGCCCCGACATGGATGACCCGGTCTTCACCGACACGCTGCACCTCGACCTCGGCGCGGTGAAGCCTTCGCTCGCCGGGCCGAAGCGGCCCCAGGACCGCGTGCTGCTGGAAGTCGCCGACACCGCCTTCAAGGATGCGCTGGAGGAAATCCGCGGTGGCCCCAAGGATCCGAAGGTTCCCCCGAAGACCGAGGGCGAAAGCCGATTCGTGGACGAGGGCGCCGACAATGTCGGCACTGTGCCCGACGCCTTTGGCCAGAAACAGTATGCCGTGGATGAGGCCGATTTCCATCTGCATGACGGCTCGGTGGTGATTGCCGCGATCACGTCCTGCACCAACACCTCCAATCCGAGCGTCATGCTGGCCGCGGGCCTCATCGCCCGCAACGCCGCCGCGAAGGGGCTGAAGGTCAAGCCCTGGGTGAAGACCTCACTCGCGCCGGGCTCCCAGGTCGTCACCGACTATCTCGAACGTGCCGGCCTGCAGGATGATCTCGACGCGCTGGGCTTCAACCTTGTCGGCTATGGCTGCACGACCTGTATCGGCAATTCCGGCCCGCTGCCGCCGGCGATCTCGAAATCCGTCAACGAGAATGACCTGGTGGTCGCCTCAGTCCTGTCGGGCAACCGGAACTTCGAAGGCCGGATCAGCCAGGACGTGCGCGCGAACTACCTCGCCTCGCCGCCGCTGGTCGTTGCCTATGCCATCGCCGGTTCCATGCATGTGAACCTGACCACCGATGCCCTGGGACAGGATGCTGACGGAAACGACGTGTTCCTGAAGGATATCTGGCCCTCGACGGAGGAGATCCAGTCGGTCATGCGCGAGGCGGTGACGCCGGAGATGTTCACGTCCCGTTATGGTGACGTCTTCAAGGGTGATGAGCACTGGCAGGGCATCAGCGTGTCCGACGCCCAGACCTATGACTGGCCGCCGCAGTCCACCTATGTGCAGAACCCGCCCTATTTCGAGGGCATGGACATGATTGCCGCGCCACGCGGCGACATCAGCGATGCCAGGGTCATGGGCCTGTTTGCGGACTCCATCACCACCGACCACATCTCGCCGGCCGGTGCGATCAAGCCCGACAGCCCTGCGGGCCAGTACCTTCGGGAGCATGACGTGCCCGTGCTGGAGTTCAACTCCTACGGCTCGCGACGCGGGAACCACGAAGTCATGATGCGCGGCACCTTCGCCAACATCCGTATCAAGAACCAGATGGTGCCGGGCGTGGAAGGCGGTGTGACCGTGCACCACCCCTCCGGCGAGCAGATGGACATCTATGACGCGGCCATGCGCTACCGCGCCGAGGGCGTGCCGCTCGTGGTCTTCGCCGGTGAGCAGTATGGCACCGGTTCCTCGCGTGACTGGGCGGCGAAGGGCACCATCCTGCTTGGCGTGCGCGCCGTGATCGCCGGTTCCTTCGAGCGTATCCACCGCTCCAACCTGATCGGCATGGGCGTCCTGCCGCTGCAGTTCGAGGACGGCACGACCTGGGAGGGCCTCGGCCTGAAGGGTGACGAGCAGGTCTCGATCAGCGGCATTGACGACATCCAGCCGCGCCAGACGCTCGATGTGCACATCAGGATGGCCTCAGGCGAGGAGAAAACGGTGCCGGTGCGCGTTCGCATCGATACCGAGAACGAGCTCGCCTATTTCCGCAATGGCGGCATCCTGCACTACGTCCTGCGGGATCTGGCGCAGGCGGCCTAGGTCTTGTTGACCAATTTGGCCGGGCCTTGTCCCGCGTTCGGTTCAGTATACGAGAGCGGCCTGAGCGCCGCTCTCAGCAATTGAGGTACCCATGACAGAGCAGCTTGCACAACTTGGAGAAGGGATTTCCGACATCGGTGTTGGGATAACTCTGGCAAGTATAGCGCTTGCAATAAGTTGGTTTTATAGCTCACGCATGCGGTGGCGTCCTCCGATTAAAGAGCTGGAAGAACTCGAAAGGCTCAAAAGCGAGGGTGTTATTTCAGGAAATGAGTATAACAAGCTTCGATCCAAGCGGATCAAACGATTTTAGTCTGCGCAACAAGGCGAAAGCCGGCACCAATAACCAGCGGGGCCCTGCCGCGGCGCGTCGTTCTCCGGCTCGCCATGCGGGGTGAGACGCGCTAAGGCATGGGCAGACCCGAACCCCAGGGACCTGCCTTGCCCGACGCGCCAGACCTCACCGTTCTGATCCCCTTTTTCAATGAATCGGGAAATGTCCTCCCGGTTCTCGAGGAGGTGCACGACGCCCTCGGCGATATCGCCTTCGAGGTGGTCTGCGTGAACGATGCCTCCAGCGATAGCACCGGGGCGGAACTGGACGAGGCCGCGGCGCGCTGGCCGGAAACGGTGCAGGTCTTCAACCATGTGGCGCGGCGGGGCAAATCCGCTGCGCTCATGACCGGTCTGCGGGCGGCGCGGGGGGAATGGGTGCAGCTCCTCGATGGTGACGGACAGAACGACCCCCACGACACGGCGAGACTCTGGCCGAGCTTCACCGGGCCGAACGCCGAGCCGCGCCTCGGCCTCATCGCCGGGCGCCGGAATTCGCGCAATGATGGCGGTTTCAAGTGGCTGCAGTCGCGGGTGGCCAACGGCATTCGGCGCTTTGCGCTGAAGGATGACGTCACCGATTCCGGTTGCGGCTTCAAGCTGGTCCGGACCCGGGCTTTCCGTGAACTGCCCTTTTTTGCCAGCATGCACCGCTTCCTTCCGGCGCTCGTCAAGCGGGCGGGCTGGACGGTGCGCGAGGAACTCGTCAATGACCGGCCGCGCCTGGCGGGACAGTCGAAATACGGTTTCCTCGGCCGGCTCGGAGCGGGGCTTGTCGACCTCTTCGGCATGATGTGGCTGGTGCGCCGCGGGCGGCCAGGAATTGCGCGGGAGTGGAATGATCCGAGGGCCTGACGGACCGGCCCGGCGACAGCGCAGATGACAAACTTTTTCAGCCGCTCAGCACCTCGCGGCCTTTTGTTCGCGGCGGTGACGGGATAGTTGTCCTTCGGAAGGCGGGGCTTCGGTTGCGCAGCGATGGCGCGCAGCGAGAAAGGCAGGCAGACATGGCCGATGCGGCCAGCTTGGACAGGACGGTCGAAGCTTTGACCGGAACCGCCAGCGGTGCGGACTGGTCGCCCCATGCCCGGCTGACACTGCAGCAGGCGCGCAAGCGGTCGCGATTCATCCGCGTACTGCGCACGGTCTTCCTGTCCGGCGCAGTGGTTTCCGTTGCCCTGCTGGTCGGGGCCCTTCTCGGCAGCGCCTTTGACGGCGAGGGCGGCGTGCAGCGCGCGGTGGGCGCGTCGGAGATCGTGACCATGCTCAATCCGCGCTTCTCGGGACGGGACACGTTCGGGCGGAGTTTCGTGCTCACCGCCGACACCGCCCAGCGCCAGCGCGCCAATGCCGAGCTCGTGGAACTGAAGAATCCCCGCCTCGTGGACGAGTTGAACCGTGTGGTCACCGCCCCGCGGGGCTTCTACGACCAGTCGACGCAGACGCTGGAGCTTTTCGAGGACGTCCAGGCCGAGGAAGCCGATGGCTACGTCTTCAACTCCACACATGCGAAATTCTTCATTGCCGAGAGCCGGGTGGAAGGCATCGAACCGCTGGAAGGCACCGGCCCGATCGGCGATATTCGTTCCGACCGCTACGAGATCCTCGAGGATGGCGCCTCGATCCGGCTCAAGGGCAATGTCAGGACCATTCTTTACCCGGACGGGCGTCCGGATCAGGGAGACAGGTGATGATCAAACCGATTGCAGGCATGACCCTGCTGGCCTTCGCAGCGGTCGCCTTGCCGGCGGCGGCGCAATTGTCCAGTGAAGGCGGCCCGATTCAGGTCGATGCCGACAATGGCGAAATCCTCGATCGCGAGAAGAAGGCGATCTATTACGGCAATGTCGATGTCATCCAGGGCGATGCCCGCCTGCGCGCCGACCGGATCGAGGTGATTTATGCTGGCGGCGGTGAAGGCGGCGGCATTGGCGGTAGCTTCGGCGCGCTCACCCGTATCGTGGCTCGCGGCGACGTCTTCTACGTCACGCCGGACTTCAAAGCGCGCGGAGAAGTCGGCGTGTACAATGCAGAAAACGGCACCATCACGCTGCGCGGAAACGTGGTGGTCAACCAGGGCAATGACGTGGCCCAGGGCGAACAGCTGGTTCTCTATATTGAGGACGGGCGGTCGGTGCTCTCGGCCGGTGAAGATGGCCGTGTGCGCACCGTTCTGGTGCCCGACGAGGCAGAAACGCAGGATTAGTTGGGCGGCTTTAGGGCTTTCTTCAGTCCGTCGGCCCATAGCCTTAACCAGAGGAACCGTGCGCCGGCCAGTGCGGACGGGAGTGGGAATCATGGACCAGACACGGATGCGACCGGAGAATGAGGGCCTTGCCGCCCAAGGCCTCGCCAAGGCGTTCAAGAAACGCCAGGTGGTCCATGACGTGTCTCTGACACTGCATCGCGGCGAGGTGGCCGGCCTGCTCGGCCCGAACGGCGCGGGCAAGACGACCTGCTTCTACATGATCATGGGCCTGATCCAGGCCGATGCCGGCACCATCACCATCGACGGCGAGGATGTCACGGGCCTGCCCATGTACCAGCGTGCGCGCCTGGGTGTCGGTTACCTGCCGCAGGAGACCTCGATCTTCCGCGGCATGAATGTGGAAGAAAACATCGCCGCGGTGGTCGAACTCGTTGAACCCGGCCGCAAGGCGCGGCGCGAGCAGATCGACCGCCTGCTGGAAGAACTCAACATCACCCATATCCGCAAGCAGTCGGCCACTTCGCTGTCGGGCGGTGAGCGCCGGCGCGTGGAGATTGCACGCGCGCTCGCCTCGCGGCCGAGCTTCATCCTGCTGGACGAGCCCTTCACCGGGATCGATCCGCTGGCGGTGTCGGACATTTCCGAGCTTGTGCGCTATCTCAAGCAGCGCGGCATCGGCGTCCTGATCACTGATCACCAAGTCCGCGAGACGCTGCAGATCGCCGACCGTGCCTCCATCATCTTCGACGGCCGTGTCCTTTTCGAGGGCACGCCCAATGAGGTTCTCAATAATCCCGATGTCCGCCGTGTCTATCTCGGTGAACAGTTTGCTGCCTGAGGAATGCCATGGCTGACATGAGGCAAAGACTGGATGTTCGCCAGGCCCAGAGCCTGGTGATGACGCCCCAGCTTCAGCAGGCCATCAAGCTCCTCCAGCTGAACAATCAGGAACTCGCGGAATTCGTCGAACAGGAAATCGAGCGCAACCCGCTGCTCGAGCGCGGCAGCACCGCGACAGAGGGCGAGGCGGCCGAACCGTCTGGCGAGGGTGACGGCAAGGCGCTGGACTCGTTTTCCGCCGAGGCGAGCGACAATCTCGATGCGCCCGTGGCTGATGTGTATGAACAGGGTGGCGCGGCCGATGGCGACGCCCCGGCTGCACCGTCCGGGCCGAGTGCTGCGGTAGACTGGTCGGCCACGGGCGCAGGGGGATCGGGGCCGGAGGGGGGCTATGATTTCGAAGCCAACCACACCGGCGAAAAGAGCCTGCACGACCATCTCCACGACCAGCTGCGCCTGGCGCACCTGACCGCCGCCGACCAGTTCATCGCCTCGCGCCTGATCGAGGAAACCGATGATTCCGGATATTGCCGCATCGATCCGCAGGAGATTGCCGTCAGTCTCGGTACCGATCCGGAGGATGTCCTTGCCGTGCTGGAAGTCTGCCAGGGCTTCGAGCCGACCGGCATCATGGCGCGCGATCTGAATGAATGCCTGGCGTTGCAATTGAAGGAGCGCGACCGCTTCGATCCGGCCATGCAGCGCCTGCTCGACAATCTCGACCTCGCCGCGCGCCACGACCTCGACCGGCTGTCGGACCTTTGCGGCGTCGAGACCGAAGATGTCGCCGACATGCTGATGGAGTTGCGCGAGCTCAATCCGCGCCCCGGCTCGGCCTTTTCCGGTGGCACAACGGTGGCCGTGGCGCCCGATGTCATTGTCCGCGAGCTGCCCGATGGCGCCTATGCCGTGGAACTGAATGCCGAGACCCTGCCGCGTGTGATCATGAACCGCGCCTATTATGCCGAGGTCTCGAAGGTGGCGACCGGCGGCGAGGAAAAGGAATTCATCGAGGAATGCGCTGCCGACGCCAACTGGCTGATCAAGAGCCTCGACCAGCGAGCGCGCACGGTGCTCAAGGTCGCCCGGGAGATCGTGCGCCAGCAGGACGCCTTCTTCGCCCAGGGCATCGCCCATCTGCGCCCGCTCAACCTGAAGACCGTGGCCGACGTCATCCAGATGCACGAATCCACCGTTTCGCGGGTCACGTCCAACAAGTATGCGGTGACGCCGCGCGGCACGTTCGAACTGAAATACTTCTTCTCCACCGCCATCGCCTCCACCGGGACGGGCGAAGCCCATTCCGCCGAGGCGGTGCGTCACCGCATCAAGGAACTGATCGCGACGGAGACGCCTGACAATGTGCTGTCCGACGATCAGATCGTCGACATGCTGAAGGGTTTCGGCGTCGATGTGGCAAGGCGCACGGTGGCGAAATACCGCGAGAGCCTGAACATCCCCTCATCGGTGCAGAGGCGAAGACGCTTGCGCCAGAGCGCCTGAGGCTCCACATTATGGGTTTCAAGGGCGCGTCTCTCCTGCGCCGGCTTCGACAAGACAGGCGCGGGAGACCCGCCCGACCGGTTCCCTCGGGCCCCGGCTCCTGTTGAATGCTAGTAACGGAGATTGCAGTGCAAATTCAGATCGCTGGCAAGAATCTCAGCCTCGGCGACGCGCTCAAGGAGCGCATCACCGGCGAACTCGACTCCGTGGTGACGAAGTATTTCGATCGCCCCGCCGACGGCCATGTCACCGTCACCAAGGACGGTCACCAGGTCGAGGTCGACTGCAATATCCACCTGCCCTCCGGCATCATTCTCCAGTCCCAGGGCAAGGCCGGCGACGCCCATGCCGCACTCGACGATGCCGTGGCCAAGCTGGACAAGCGCGTGCGTCGCTACAAGCGCCGGCTGCGCGACCATCACAAGCCGAACCGTGCTCCGCTGCCGTCGGAAATGGCGGCGAGTTTCGTGATCCGTCCGAGTGATGACAGCGACGTTGATGACGATGTCGAAGACAGTGAAGCCAACGGCCATGACGAGGCGCCGCTGATCGTTGCGGAAACCCACACCGAGGTGAAGACAATGACAGTCTCCACCGCCGTCATGCAGCTCGAACTCTCTGAAAAGCCGGCAATATTGTTCCGGAATGCCTCGACAAAGAGCCTGAACATGGTCTACGTGCGCCCGGACGGACACATCGGCTGGGTCGACCCGGGCAAGGGCGAGACAAGCGACTGACACGACGAGCCAGCGACTGACACGACAAGAAAGCGTACCAGGCAGACCTGAGGGCGAACGGTGACAACGTCGGAGCGCCCCGATCCACCGAAGGTTCCATGATCCCAGATTTATCTCCCTTGTTGAGTGACGGTCAGGTGCATTCCGTCATCCGCGCCACGAGCCGTAAGCAGGTGCTCTGCGAACTGGGCACGCGTCTGGCGGAATCCGTCGGCCTGGAGGGCCGCACCGTGATTGAGGCGGTGATGGAGCGTGAGCGACTGGGCTCGACCGGTGTCGGCTCCGGCGTCGCCATCCCCCATGCCCGCATCGACGGGCTGGATCACACCGTCGGTGCCTTTGCGCGGATCGAGCCGGCGGTGGATTTCGATGCCGTGGATGAGCGCCCCTGCGACCTGGTTTTCATGCTGCTGGCTCCTGACGGTCAGGGTGCTGACCATCTCCGGGCGCTGGCGAAGGTGTCCCGCGCCATGCGCCAGGCGGCCTTCCGGGAGGCCCTGCGCGAGGCGGCCGATGCAGCGGAACTGAAGGCACTCTTGTCGGGCCAGTGGAGCGGCAAGCAGAAGGCCCCGAACGCCGCCTGAGCGCGGCTGCGGGCTGGCGTCAGTCGGGCAGCTCGAGGCCGCGGTCCTCGAGCAGTCCGCGGACCTTTGCCTGGAACGGCGCCATCCCGAACTGTTCGGCATGGGAGCGCAGCGCTGCGGGATCGAAGGTCTCTCGCTCGAAGGCCTCGATCGCCTCGACCAGACCATCAATACTCTGGTCTGGAAACAGCCAGCCTGTCTCGCCATGGCGCACCGTGTCCAGCGCGCCGCCGCGGCCATAGGCGATGACCGGCCGGCCAGAGGCCATCACCTCGACTGGGACCATGCCGAAATCCTCCTCGCCGGGGAACACCAGCGCGCGGGCCGTGGCGAAGTGCTGTTTCAGCGTGGCGAAATCGACTCGGCCGAGGAATTCCACGTTCGGTCCGGCGCGTTTCTCGAGATTCTTGCGCTCCTCGCCATCGCCGATCACGACAAGCTTCCGGCCCGACCGGGTGAAGGCATCGACGGCAAGGTCGAAGCGCTTGTAGCCGACGAATTCGCCGGCGGCGAGGTAGTAATCCCCCGGTTCACCGATGGGTGCGGCGGAAAACTCTTCCGTCGCTACAGGCGGGAAGATCACCTCGGCCTCGCGGCGGTAATACTTCTCGATGCGCTTGGCCACGAAGGAGGAATTGGCGACGAACTGATCGACGCGCGCCGCGCTGGTCACGTCCCAGGTGCGCAGCCGGTGGGCGATGCCCGGAAAGACCTGGCGGGCGAGGAAGCCAGCGGAGGACCGGTAGTCGCCGAACAGGTCCCAGATGTAGCGCATGGGCGAATGGCAGTAGCACAGATGGAAAGCGTCGGGCCGGGGGATGACGCCCTTCGCCGGGCCCGATTCCGAAGAAATGACGAGGTCATAGGCCGACAGGTCGAGCTCTTCGAGCGCGCGCGGCATGAAGGGCAGGTATTTCTGGTAGTGCTTCACCGCGAAGGGCATTTTCGAGATGAAGCTTGTCTCGATCCGGTGGGTCTTCAGCCCGTCGGCAATGCGGTCGCGGTCGACCACATGGGTGAAGATGTCGGCGTCGGAGAACATGTCGGCGAAGGCCTTGAGGACGCGCTCGCCGCCGCGCATGTTCGTCAGCCAGTAATGGACGAGGGCTACCCGCATCGCGCTGTCTCCGGTCGGTTCAGTTTCCGCAGACGGGATGCAGAATGCAGGCCGGAATCAAGAGCCCGCGGAAGCTTTCCGCGGGCCAGGGGCGTTGCGGCCGCCTGAAGGGCGGGTCAGCGCGCGCCCTTCGACAGGAGGATCGCCGGAACCGTCTGGGCAATGATCTTCACGTCGCGCAGGAACGTCCATTCCTGCACGTAACGCACATCAAGGGCCACACGCTCATCATAGGTCGTATTGCTGCGGCCCGAAACCTGCCACAGGCCCGTCAATCCCGGGCGCACCCCGCTGTAGAAGGTGAAGTCGGCGCCATATTTGGCGATTTCGTTGCGCACGATGGGGCGCGGGCCCACGATGGACATCTCGCCCTTCAGGATGTTCAGGAGCTGCGGGAGTTCATCAAGCGATGTCTTGCGCAGGAACGCACCGAGGCGCGTGATACGCGGATCGTTTTCCAGCTTCTGGTTGCGTTCCCACTCTTCCCGGGCCGCCGGGTCAGACTGCAGGAGTTGGTTGAGCCGATCCTGGGCGTCCACCACCATGGAGCGGAATTTGTAGCAGCGGAACATTTCGCCGTGCAGGCCGATGCGGTCCTGGACGAAGAGGGCCGGCCCGCCGTCATGGCGCTTGATCAACAGCGCGATCGGCAGCATCAGCGGCGCAAGGATGACAAGCGCGATCGAGGCAAGAATGATGTCGAGGCCGCGCTTAAGAACGCTGGTCGCGGCGCGTCCACTATTGTGCGAATGGGACGCAAGGAACCTCTGGAAGTCCTGCGCCTTGTTCGGAATCTGATGCAGACCCATCGTGTCCCCCGACTACTCAACTGCGGCCCAGCCGCGAAAAACGTCGCTAACTCTTCTTTCCGGTCCTGTGCAAAGTACATGCCCGCACAGTCGGCATGGAGCGGGCGGAGAGTGCCTGCGACCCTGAAAAGTTATGGTTGTCTTAATATGCCTTGGTGTTTTGCAACGCAAGAAAACGCCTGAATATTCATCCTAGAGGCGAGTTCCCCGGAGCCTTGGGAGCGGTGGGCGTGAATATGACGCCCCGTTTGTCGCCGTCACGTTGAATTGGCGAGGTCCGGTCGGCCCCTGGGGGAATGCGCTTGCCCATGGCCCGGACCTTGCGTTTCATGGCGGGACAAGCGAACTGTCCCACTGGGGGATGGGATGCGAGGGGTAGGGACATGTCCCTGAAAGTAAGACGTTTTTTTGGTGTTGAGGGCCGCTCGCGCAGCCTGTCGATGGTTGCGGCGCTGGTTCCGCTCTGCCTTTTTGTGACTTACCTTTTCCAGGGCGCTGAGCAACCGCGTGTCGGATTGGCATTCGCGACGCTGTTCATTCTCTTCGCGCTGGTGTCGCTTGCAGTGACGCGGGCACGTTTTGTCACCCCTGGCATGGTTGTGGTTTTTGCTGCGGTCGCAGCATGGGCCGCTTCCGGAGCGTTTGGTTCCTGGCATCTGGCACGAATCGAGGTGATGGTTTTGTGCGGCGCAGCAGGGCTCTGGCTCACGGGGCACACGCTGGGCCGCTCAGGCGGCCTGCTCGTCCTCGCCTGGCGTGTCACGATCTGGCTCCTGCTCGCCTTCGCCACGATCGCCATCGCCATGCAGCTCCTGCGTTATACCGCTGATCCGCTGGATGTCCTGCCCGTGGACAAGCATCGCCTCCGCGCCACGCTCGACCATGCCAACACGGCCGCCACGCTGTTTGCCATGGCGGCCATCCTCGCGGCGGGCCAGCTGCTTTACATCGCCGATCATCCGAGCAAGTCGGAAATCACCCGCCATGACATCATTGACGGCCTGTTCACGCGCGCCCTTTCGTCGATCCTGCTCATGGCCGCGGCGCTCGCCTGTCTCGTGCTCACCGCGTCGCGGGCGGGGCTGGTCTTCGGCGTGGCCATGCTCGGCGTCCTGATCGGGTGGGAGTATATTGTCTACCGGCGGCGCCAGGCCCGGAAGCCCAGCCGCAGCACCCGGCGCCTGAAATGGCTGCTCCTGATCAGTGTCCCGGCGGTGGCCATGGTGGCGATCGCCGGGGAAATGCTGCTGGTGCGCCGGGCCGCCGACCTCGGCACCGACGCCATGTCGCGTTTCAGCCTTTATGAGATCTACTGGCAAGCCTGGCAGGACCAGCCGCTCTTCGGGCACGGTCTCGGCAGTTTTGGCCGGGTGAATGACCAGGTGGCGACGCTGGAGAACGCCCACATGGTGACCCTGCTGGGTGAAGCGCATAATTTTGCACTGCAGTGGCTGATCCAGCAGGGGCTTCTGGGCTTCGGTCTGATGATGGCGATCATGCTCGCCATGCACGTACCCATCGTGCGCCACACATTTTCCTCCGGCGCCCGCTCGCGCACCTATTTGCGGACCGCTGTCTGTGTTTCCGGACTTGTCTTCCTCCACGGAATGGTGGACTACGCTGTGGAAGTTCCGGGGGTGATGTGGACCTATGCTTGGCTGCTTGGACTGGCGCATGGTCGCGCGTCGGCCTTGGCGCATTCACCGGTGGCGGATCCGGACGGCATGGAATCTGCGTCTGACGCTTCGTCCGGGCTGGCAGATGCAGGCGGGGAGCCCGCTGCTGCCTAGTCCCTGAGCGGGCGGCGAAAAGAGAAGGGCAGGAGGGAGCTGGTCGTGACGGCAAGCATGGCGGCGGTGGCAAATCTCAAGGGCGGCGTCGGCAAGTCGACAACCACCCTGATGCTGGCTGATGGTCTGGCCTATTATTTCGGCGCCGAAGTCCTTGTCGTCGACCTCGATGCCCAGGCCAATTCCAGCCAGATGCTGCTCACCGAGCGCGGCCTCCAGATGGCCTTCAACCAGGGCAAGGGCGTTCACCACCTGGTGGAACAGTTCATTGACGGTCTCGCCCCGAATATCGCCGAACTCGTGCTTCCCAATGCCGTAACGCTCGAGGCCCTGCGCGACGCCGAGGAGCGTGACGAACGCCAGGGATGGGTGTCGATCCTGCCGTCCCATCCCCAGCTGCGGCTGACCGAGATGCGGCTGGAAGAAAAGTTCTACGGCTCGGGCCACACGCCCACGCAGCTTGCCAGAGAGCTTGCCGCCCATATCGGCGAGGCCTTCCAGCCGCTGATCCCGCTCTATGACGTGATCCTGTTTGACACACCGCCCTATCTGTCCCCCCTGGCGCGCGCGGCCCTGCAACTTGCCGGCAATTATGTCACCCCGACCCTTGCCGACGCCGTCTCGACCTGGGGCACAAAGCAATTCACCGACTGGATCACGGCCCATGTCACGCCGGAGCTGGCGGCGCGGAATTTCGTCGTGGTCACCCGGTTCCGCAACACGCGCTACGCTCGCGATGCGGAGTCCGAGCTTCGCAATGTCTACCTGAAGGACCGCACCTTCGGACCCACCATGCCGGAATCTGTGCAGGCGCTGATGGCCATGGATCGGGCCGACCTCGACAGCTATAACACGATGCGGGGCAAGTACGGCAATCTGCGGTCGGATGTGAAACGTCTCGCCGAGAGCTTTGCGGTTTTCCTGGCCCAGCGTGCAAACCTGCCCAAACCCGTGTGTGTGCGAAGCTAGAGCGGCAGGCGCTCGGTCAGTCCGTCGGGCAGGTGAGAATGGCCCGGTAGTGACTGTCGGTCTCCGCCACCTCGAACCGCCCGGCCAGCTGCTTCACGAAGCCCTGAATGAGCTTCATCCCGATGCCATTGGACGGACGCGTCTCCTCGTCGGCAGCACGTGAACCCGTGGGATTGGACACGATGATCCGGGCCTCGTCGCCTCCACACCTGCATTCCACAGAGATGGTATTATCACCCTTCGACGGCGCATATTTCGCGGCATTCGTCATCAATTCGCTGACCGACAGGCCCAGCGCAATTGCCTTGTCGGCGGGCAGCGCGGCATCGGAGGTGTTTCCGGAATACGCCACAGACGGGCCGTCGCCGCCCATGCTACGCTGGAACGCTTCGGTGAGGCCCTGGAGCAGCTCGCCGACTTTCACCCGCGTTGCATCACCGCCGCGGTAGAGCGCGCCGTGGACATCAGAGATCGCCTGCACGCGCATGATCGCGCCCTGCAGCGTTTCCGACACACTCGGATCCGCCTGCCGCGTCGCCTGCAGGCGCAGCATGGACATCACCATCTGGAGCGAGTTCTCGACGCGGTGGTTCATTTCCACCAAGAGCCTTTCCTTGTCGGAGAGGGCTTCTTCGAGGGCGCCGCGCGTCGCCTCGATATCGGTCATGTCCATGAAGACACCGACGAGCTTGCGGCGCTGGTCCTCCGGGTCGATCACCATTTCTCCGCGGGCGCGGACATGGCGGATCTCGCCGCTTTCCGGGATGCAGATCCGGTAGTCGAACTTGCCGGGCGTTCGAAGCGGCGCCTGCATGAGGCGTTCGACCTCGCCGTGCACGACGGGCAGATCCTCCTCCACGAGCCGCTGGAAGAAGGGCGCTGCGAGGTCACCCGCCTCTCCCGGCGCGAAACCGAACAGCTCATCCACAGACAGGCTGCGCTCGAAGGCATCGCTGACCGGATCATAGGAGAATGAGGTGATGGCGGCGGCGCTTTGCGAGGCGGTTTCGCGGGCCAGTAGCATTTCCTGGCGCAGGACGGCCTCGGTGATGTCGCGGGAGGTCTGCAGGATCGAAACCGTCTCGCCGCCGACGATAACGGGGCTGTGCACCAACTCCCAGTGACGCTGTGTGTAATGGCCATCATCGGTCTGGAGGTCGTGGCGCAGGCGGATGGGCGCGCCGGGCGCTTGCGTTTTCCTGATGCGTTCGACATCGGCGCGGATGAGCGCTTCGGTGTTGTCGCCTGTGCCATCCGGGTTCATCGGAAAGGCATCGAACATGAAACGACCGACCACCTCGCCGCGATCGCTGGCGGTCATGTCCTCATGGGCGGTGTTCTGCTGGACGATGTTCAGGTCCAGATCGAAGACGATCGCAGGGAAGGGCAGGGCGTCGATCAAGGGGCCGGAGGCGTCAAGCTGGTGCAGGACGACCGTTTCGCGGGTCCCGTGATCCTTGATTGTATCGGCCATCCGACACCCCTTCATCGCGTCCAGACCCCTTGAAGCGGCGTTCCTTCGCGTCATGGCGGCTCGCGGCTTGACACAAAACCCGGGACGCTGGTCTCAGTTGGCCAACGGCTCCGTCCGATCAGGGTCTGACTTAGCACCCTCAATCCGTCAGCCTAGGGTCAGGTAAACAATTGATGGTAGTATAGCAAATGGCAAGGCGTGATTGGGCTTGCGATACGAAAATGTGAGTGAAATCGAATTCAGGTTCGGCGCGGCCAGCACCGGTCGCCACCCCAGTCTCAGTGTCTAAACGAAAACGCCGCGAAGCGGCGTTTTCTAAGCGCCTGGCCAGCCCTCTCCCCCTCCCGACCACCCAATTCTGGGTACCCTGTGGGCGGTCGGGAGGGGGAGAGGGCTGGCTCGGTACTTCAAAATTCGACTTTGTCGAATTTTGAGTCAGGCTCTCAGCAGTCGACCGAAACCACGAATTCCAGCCGGTACCGGCTGTCGGAAACGTGTTCGGAAATCTCGCCGCCGAGCTGCCGCTTCAGGCCGGTGAGGAGCACATTGCGGAAGCCCCATTCCGCCCTCTGTTCCGCTGAAGGTGCACGCACGCTCAGTCCGTGGTCTTCATAAACCAGATGGAGCGTGCCATCGCCCGCGGCGACCGCGAGCTCGATCCGGGGCGCACCTGTGTCGCCGGCACCGAATTTCAGGGCGTTCAGCACCAGTTCGTTAATCGCCAGCGCAAGCGACACCGCCTTCTCGATCGGCAGGACACATTCGCCCCTGCCCTCGAACGACCAGCCCACGCCGAAACTGTCGGCCAGCCCTGTCAGCGTCCGGTAAGAAAGGGAGTGGAGATAGTCAACCACCTCGATCGTGTCGGTCTCGCCGGTCTCGTAAAGCGAACGATGAATATCTGCGATGACGTCGACCCGCGAGGAGAGTTCACGCAGAGCCGATGTCGCCTCCTCGCTGTCCAGCCTGCGCGCCTGGAGCCCCAGCATGGAAGAGACGACCTGGAGATTGTTCTTCACACGGTGGTGGATCTCCTTGAGCAGCATGTCGCTCAGATCCTTCGCCTTGTGCAGTTCCGAACGCTCCCTTTCGCGCAGGGTTTCGTCGCGCATGACGAGGACCGATGCGATCTGCCGGCCGTCGGCGTCGCGCACCGGCCGGGCCCGGCCGAGGGCCACAACCTCCGACCCGTCGGGCCGCGCGATCTTCCAGAAGGTCTCCTCGGTGGACACGCCATCCTCCACCGCCCGGGTCAGGGGAAGCTCTTCAGCCGGATAAGGCGCGCCGTCCATGGTCTTCAGGCTGTAGGTCGCGGTGTACTCGTCGGGCGTGACTTCGAGCGCCTTGACCCCGTGGATGCGCGCGGCGGTGTCGTTCACATAGATCAGACGGCCTTCGGTGTCGGCAATGATGACACCGTCGGTCAGCTGCTCGAAGGCCGCCTTCAGCAACTCGTTGATATCGGCGTCCGGTACCTTGATCGGGGACACATCACTCATGGCGTCTTCATCTGCGCCCCTGTCCCGCCGCTCCACCCCTGTCGTGTCGGTGCGTCCGCCAATTCACGCCGTCGTTGCTTCGGCGGCGCGGTCCTTCGCCCGGGGATGGAAGAACAGGGCCTGGCCGATCGCCGCCTTCACCGTGTTCGGCATGAAGGGTTTCGTGATCAGATAGGCCGGCTCCGGGCGCTCGCCGGTCAGCAGCCGCTCGGGAAAGGCCGTGATGAAGATCACCGGCACGTCCATCATGGCGAGGATATCGTGGGCGGCATCGACGCCGGAGGAATTGTCGGCAAGCTGAATGTCACAAAGAACGAGTCCCGGACGGTTTGTCCTGGCCATTTCCACCGCCTCGTCGCGGGTCGTGGCGTTGCCGACGACACTGTGGCCAAGCTCCTCCACCAGGGCTTCGAGATCGGCCGCGATGATAGGTTCGTCCTCGATCACCAGCACCCTGGTGGCCAGCTCGTTTTCAATGTCGCTCAGTGCCTCGGAGACGAGCGTACTCACCTGATCGGCCGGCACATCGAGAATGGTGGCGGCCTCACCGCTGGAAAACCCCTCCACGGAGGTCAGGAGGAAAGCCTGGCGCGGGCGGGGGGCCAGCGCCTGCAGCCGCTCGTCATGGGCGGTGCCCTCGGGCACGCTGCCACCATCGATACGGGCGCCGGAACTGTCCCAGATGGCATGGAAGAAGCGGTAGAGCGAAACCCGGTCCGGCAGGGAGCGTTCGATGCGGGCCGGGTCCTCGGCAAGTGCGGCCAGGCTGGCGCGCACATAGGCGTCGCCGCTTTCCTGGCTGCCCGTTAACGCGCGCGCATAGCGGCGCAGGAAAGGCAGATGGGGGCCCAACGTCTCGACAAAACTCATATTGATACCTCCGTTGCCAGATCCAAACGCGTCACCGGACATAAGGTTGCACCTCCAGGAATGTTTTTCCATGCTGGGTATGGGAGACAGGGAGCGAGGCTGCTAGTCGTTCCGAGGGAGCAATATTGAGCGTAGCGAGCGGGGCATGGTGCCGGAAGACGCTGAAGTGACAGGGGACGCTGAAGAGGCGGCTGGAGCGGCCGAGACTGATTCGGGCGGCGACCGTATCGGCGAGCAGCTTCGCAAACTCTATCAGGATGTCGCCAGCGAGCCTGTGCCGGACGCCTTCATGAAACTGCTGGAAAGCGCCGATGAACGGCGCAATGATGAGGACTGAGCGGCTCAGGAACTGTTATTTTCCCGGCTTGTCTGGTCGGCTTTCTTCAGCAACGCCATGAATTCGTCCGGGATCTCGCCGGGCTGGTCATCTTCCAGGTGACGGCGCAGGCGCGCGCCGAGATGTTTCTGCGTCTGCGTGCGCGAACGGGCCTGTTGTGCTTTCTCAGGATCGGGCTTCGTCTGTGTCATGACAGTTTCAACCGGGCATTGCCGAAATCGTTCCGTGAAACGTCACAAAAAATCGCAGGGGCTGCGACAATTAACTCATTGTTCACAACAGGTTGAGGGCGACGGGTGCAAGCAGGCAATGCCGTGAAACGCACTTTGCGTTGAAGGTATTGGGGGGCTGCTTCACTTGCCAGGTGACCGCCGGCACCGATCCGGATTCGTGATTGATGACGGCCTTGATCGCCATGGACCCGCTCTCAGTGCTGGCGCAGGGCTTCGATCAGCTCGTCCTTCGTCATGTCGGATCGCCCGTCGATGCCTATCTCTCTGGCCCGTTCATGGAGTTTGTCCACGGTCCACTCCTCATAGGGGGGCTGGCTGCCGCCTTTGCTCGACGGCGAACGGTCCTCATCGGCCTGGGCATTGGCGATGCGCGCAGCCTTCTCCTTGGACATGCCGTCCTCGCGAAGAGCTTCGTAGGTGTCCTCATCCTTGATGGACCGGCGATCTTGTGCAGCCATGACAGGGTCCTCCTCGTCAGTTTACGAACCAACGCCGCCCCGGTTCCCGCGCCGGGACCCTGTTTCTCTCACTGTGTCTCGGACTCGTCGGGCGCGGTACCCTCGTCGCGAGGGGCCAGGCTGGCGCGCCAGATCCTGAACACGGCCACGCCTCCAGCGACCAGGTTGGCCAGGGCGAAACCGATGACGAGGCCCCTGAAGCCGTCGAGCATCACACCGATCCATGCCGCCGGCGCAAGCAGCAGGAGTGCCCGCCCGCCGGATAGGGTCAGCGCCTCGATCGGCCGGCCGAGACCGTTGAGCGCTGCGCTGAGGGCAATCACCGCACCGTAGCCGATAAAGCTCAGCGGGACGATGATCAGGAAGGTGGTGACAAATCCTGCTGCTGCGTCACTCGGCGCGAAGGCATCGGCCAGCCAGCCGCCGCCGAACCAGAAAGACACCGCCGCCAGCGTCGACCAGGTCACGGCAATGCCGACACACCACCACAGCATGGCGCGTGTCCGCTCCAGGTATCCTGCACCGCTGTTCTGTCCCGCAAAGGGCGCGCTGGCCGCCGACAGGGCGAGCAATGGCACCAATGCAATGGACTGTATTTTCGACGCCAGCCCGAAGGCTGCCACTTCGGCCTGGCCGAGCGTCGCTGCCGCCGCCGTGACGATGCTGAGTGCCACCGGATCGAGCGATGTGGACAGTGATGCCGGCGCACCGATTCTGGCAATGCTGCCCCAGCGCCTCAGCCCCTGTTTCAGGCGCAGTTTCCGGAGGCTGAACAAGTCGCGCCGGATGAGCAGCCAGATCGCACCGACCGTGGCCAGCGCCCTGGCGGTGACCGTTGCGATGGCTGCGCCATGCATGCCGAACTCCGGCACACCGGCCAGGCCGAAGATGAAGAAGGGGTTGAGCGCGATGTTGACCCCGGCAATCGCCGCCATGAGCAGGGCCGGGCTGAGCCCGTCACCGGTCGCCCGCAGGATGCCATTGGCCACAATGGGCACGATCAGGAAGATCGAGCCGGCAAACCAAATCTGCATGTAGAGCGTGGCATCGGCGAGGTTCCGTCCCTCGGCGCCCATCAGCGACAGCACCGGGGAAATGACGATGAAACCCACCAGGCTCATCGTCAGGGCAAGCGCTGCCGACAGGGCGAGGCTGCCGCTGACGATGGCAAGACGTGTCTCGTCATCGGCGCTCCTGCCGATCGCCCGTGAGAGCACCGACGCGGCCCCGGAACTGAGCCCGATGGCCAGGGTGATCAAGGTCATGACAACGGGAAAGGTGAAACTGATCGCCGCCAGTGGTTGCTCTCCAAGTAAGCCCACAAACAAGGCATCGGACAGGCCGATCGCCTTGACCGAGAGAACGCCACCGATCATCGGCAGCCACAGGTCGCGCAAACGGTCGCGCACCGGGCCCTGGGTCAGCGCGCCCCTGGAAGATGTCGCGGATGTGTCCTTGGGCATGCGCGCAGATTCCCGTTCCGGTGGCCTGAAACAGGCCCGAAACAGGTCAGATGTGGCGACCGGCCGGAAAGTCGAAGGGGAACCTTCCCGCCAGGTGCGGGTTGGTCAGGTGTCACGAAGGAGGACAGACCATGAAGGATGAGATCAAGATTTTCGCCGTCGCTGTCGCCCTGCTCGGCACCGCGGCGTGCAACACGATCGAAGGCGCCGGCAAGGACATCGAGGAAGCCGGCGAGGAAACGAGCGAAACTGCGCGTGAGGTCGAGGAAGACCTCTCGAACTAGGTCCGTCGCTACCAACAGAAAAAGACCCCGGACCGCATGGTTCGGGGTCTTTTTGCAGAGGAATGGTTTCTTCCTAGCACCTTGAGGCGGCGCAGATCTTCTCGATCGTGTCGGCGAGCATGGCGTTGAAGTCATCGTCGGACTGCTGCGCCGAGAGGCCCTGGGTCAGCGCGCGGGAGAAGCTCGCAATCATGCCGGCGTTCTGCTCAAGCTTTTCGCAGGCCTCATCTCGGGAATAACCGCCCGAGAGCGCCACGACCCGCATGACACGCGGATGATCGACCAGCGGCTTGTAGTGGTTGGCCGTGCTTGGCAGGGAGAGTTTCAGCATCACCTGCTGATCGGCGGGCACCTGGTCGAGATGCCTGGCGATTTCATCGCGCAGCATGTCCTCCGCCTCGGCCTTGTCGGCAATGGTGATGGTCACTTCCGGCTCGATGATCGGCACCAGGCCGTGGCCGAGAATCTGGTGGGCGACCTCGAATTGCTGGGCGACATTGGCCGCGATCCCCCCGGCATTGGCGGCATCGATGACCGAGCGCATCTTGGTGCCGAAAATGCCCTTCGTCTTCGCGCGGGTCAGCAATGCGTCGAGGTCCGGCATCGGTTTCATCAGCTTGACGCCGTTTTCCGGGTCCGCAAGGCCCTTGTCGACTTTCAGGAAGGGTACGACACCCTTGTTCTTCCACAGAAATTCCGCAGTGGGCGTGCCGTCGATGTCGCCGTCCATTGTGCGCTCGAACAGGATCGCACCGATCACCTTGTCACCGGTGAAGGCGGGCGACCTGATGATCCGTGCGCGCATCTCGTGGATGATCGCGAACATTTCCTCGTCAGTGGACCAGGCATCCTCGCCGACGCCGTACTGTTTCAGCGCCTTCGGCGTGGACCCGCCGGACTGGTCGAGGGCGGCAATAAAGCCGTCCTTCTCCGCCATCTGGCGGGCCATGTCGGCATTCATCGGTTGGGCCAGTTCAACATTCGACATGGGTGTCTCCTTCGTCCCCTTGCTACTCTATACTCTGGACCGCAGTCCGCGCTCCGGATTGACCTTTGATCGGCCGGACAGCGCTGTCAGACGCACACCTTCGCCATCCGTTGTCGGCATGTGCGCAACGGCTGGATGAGGGGCGGTTTTCCATGGGCTCTTACGTCTTCAGGGCTTCGACGCCGGGCAGCGGCTTGCCCTCCATCCATTCAAGGAATGCGCCACCTGCGGTGGACACGAAAGTGAAATCCTCAGCCACACCGGCATGGTTCAGCGCGGCGACCGTGTCACCGCCACCCGCCACGGCCGTGAGTTGTCCCGATCTGGCAAGCGAGGCCACCGCGCGGGCCGCACCGACCGTGGCATGGTCGAAGGGTTCGATCTCGAAGGCGCCCAGCGGCCCGTTCCAGACCACAGTGCGAGCCTCGGTGAAGAGCTTTGTCAGATGGTTCACCGTGTCGGTCCCGGCATCGAGGATCATTTCATCGGCGCCGACATTATGGACCTCCACCGTGCGATGGGCGGCATTCGCGGCAAATTCGGTTGCGGCGACCACATCGGTGGGAAGCACGATCTCGCAGCCCGAGGCGCGCGCAGCCGCTTCGATGGATTTAACCGTCTCGGCAAGGTCGGGCTCGCAAAGGGACTTGCCAACATCAATGCCGCGGGCATGGAGGAAGGTGTTGGCCATGCCGCCGCCGACCACCAGCTTGTCCACCTTGCCGACCAGGTTGGCGAGCAGGTCGATCTTCGTGGACACCTTCGCACCGCCGACCACGGCGATGACCGGGCGTTCGGGCTGGCCAAGGGCCTTCTGAAGGGCGTCGAGTTCGCGTTCCATCGACTTGCCGGCATAGGCCGGCAGCAGGCGCGCAAGCCCTTCTGTGGAGACATGGGCGCGGTGGGCCGCGGAGAAGGCGTCATTGACATAGATGTCGCCGAGCCGTGCCATCTCTTCCGCCAGCGCGGGATCATTCTTTTCCTCGCCGGCATGGAACCGGGTGTTTTCGAGCAGGATGACGCCGGCGGGCTCGAGGCCGTCAATGGCGCGCCGGGCATGGTCTCCGGTGCAGTCGGCAACAAAATGCACGTTCGCGCCCAGCACCTCGCCGAAGGCTGCAGCGACCGGGGCGAGGCTCATCTCTTCCCTCCGCTCGCCCTTGGGCCGGCCGAAATGCGCCAGAAGCGCCACCTTCGCACCGGCTGTGCGCAGGGACTGCACGGTTTCGACCGCGGCGCGCAGGCGCGTGTCATCGGTGATGCGGCCTGAGTCCATGGGCACATTGAAGTCCACGCGGACCAGTGCGGTCTTGCCGGTCAGGTCCCCGGCGTCCTCGATGCGGCGGACGTCGCTCATCGGCTGTCAGTTCTCCGGTCGTCTGTAGACCACGCGGATCAGTGCCGCGGGGCCGGAATGATAGGGGCCTTCCTCCAGTACTTCGGTGCCGGTCCAGAAGGAATAGGGCACGGCCTCAGCAAAGTCCCCGCCGATATCCTCGGGCGAGAAAAGCATCTCCTTCACCGGTGGGCCGCCGGAATTGAACCGTTCCTGGAAGCTGATCTGCTCTTGCGTGAAGCCCTCCAGGAAGACAAAGCCACCGGGCTTGACGGCTGCCAGCATTCTGGCGTGCAGGTCCGGGCGAACGTCAGGCGGGACGTGCAGGAACATCGCCGCCAGCAAGTCATGGCGGCCATCCGGCCAGTCCCATTCCATCAGGTCGGCTTCCTCGGCGCGGATGGCCACGCCGTCGCGTTCGGCCAGCGCCACGGCCTTGCCCAGCCCGACGGGGGAGAGGTCGACGGCGTGCACGTCCAGTCCGCACTTGGCCAGGAAGACCGCATCGCGGCCCTCGCCGGCGCCGGGAACAAAAGCGCTCATGCCTGGTTTCAACAGGTCGCGAAACGCCATGAGCAGGCGTGAGGCGCGCTCGCCATAGGCGAAGCCGTCCTCGGCAAAGCGGGCGTCCCAGAAATCCTTCGGTATGCCCGTCATCGCCCTGCTCCCTGTTACGCGCCCGTCGAGCTTACTGGATGTGCCTGGCGAATTCGACCGCCGTGTCGCTCATCCGGGTCGCGAAGCCCCATTCATTGTCATACCAGGACAGGACCGACACCAGATTGCCGTCCATGACCTTGGTCTGGTCCATGTGGAAGACCGAGGAGCGCGGGTCGTGATTGAAGTCGGTGGAGACGTTCTTGACCTCGGTGTAGCCGAGCACGCCCTTCATGGGGCCGTCGGCAGCTGCCTTGATGGCGGCATTCACCTCGTCCACCGTGGTGGGCTTCTTGGCCATGAATTTCAGGTCGACGACCGACACGTTGGGCGTCGGCACGCGCAGGGCGAAGCCGTCGAGCTTGCCGTTCAGTTCCGGCAGGACCAGGCCCACGGCCTTGGCCGCGCCGGTGGAGGTCGGGATCATGGACAGCGCCGCGGCACGGGCGCGGTAGAGGTCCTTGTGCATGCGGTCGAGGGTCGGCTGGTCGCCGGTATAGGAGTGGATCGTGGTCATGATCCCCTTCTCGATGCCGATGGCGTCGTTAAGCGCCTTGGCCACCGGCGACAGGCAGTTCGTGGTGCAGGAGGCATTGGAGATGACCCGGTCATCGCCGGTCAGCGTGTCATGGTTGACGCCGTACACGATCGTCTTGTCAGCGCCCGAGGCCGGGGCCGATACGATGACACGCTGCGCGCCGGCGTCGAGGTGGGCGGAGGCCTTCTCCTTGTCGGCGAAGATGCCGGTGCACTCCATCGCGATGGCGACGTCCATCTCGCGATGGGGCAGTTCCTTCGGATCGCGCACCGCGGTGCACAGGAAACTGCGGTCGCCGGCGATGATGCGGTCGCCCTCGACGCGCACATCCACCGGTAGCGTGCCGTGAATGGAGTCATATTTCAGCAGGTGGGCGTTGGTCTCCACAGGACCGAGATCATTCACCGCGACCACCTCGATATCCCTGCGGTCATGCTCGATGATGGAGCGCAGCACGAGCCGCCCGATCCGTCCGAACCCATTGATCGCCACGCGAACAGCCATGCGTCTTCTCCTGCTATCTGGAACCCGCGTCCGTCCATGCAGGATTCAGGCCTGCCGGGCGCCGGGGCTTGTGATGTCGCGCGCGGTTTAGACAAGCTCACCGGTTTCGTCCAGCATCGTCGCCCCGGCCTGCGCCTGACAGCGATGTCGATATGCTGCGACGCGACAAAATCGCTTGCCAGGCGCCCGTCGGGACAAAATCCGTCCTTGCAGACAGGGCCGTGCTTGGCGAACGGGCGAATTGATGTGTAATCATATAGTCAGAAGCATATGGAAAGGGTCCCGGCCGCCTTGAGTGACGCGATCTTCGACTTTGACACCGCCATCAGCCGGCTGAACCGGGCGCTGAAGCGCCTGGACGGCGCCGTGGACGGGCTGTTCAACCAGATGGACCAGAGCGACCGGGCCCAGGGCGAGCTGGATGTCCTGATCAGGGACCGAGCGCGGCTGGCCGAAGAACTGGACGCCTCGCTGTCGCGTGAGAAGGAGCTTGAGGAGATTGCCGACGAGGCGTCCGAAGCGCTGGGCTCGGCCATCGCTGAGGTTCGCGCCGCACTCGGTCGGGTGAGTTAAGGGCAAGGCTCATGGGAAAGGCCGACATCACCGTCAACAATCACCGCTACTCCGTAGCCTGCGCCGATGGCCAGGAGGCGCGCCTGCAGGCGCTCGGCGACGAGCTTGACCAGCGCGTGCGCCGCATCTCTGCGGCGGTTGGCGACATTGGCGAAGCCCGCCTGCTGCTCATTGCCGGGCTCGCCCTGCTCGATGAATTGTCCGACGCCCAGGACGGCGCGGTGCCGAGCCAGATGGTCTCGCGCGCGGCCGCGGCCCTCGGCGAGGCGGCCGAGCAGATCGAGAGCATCGCCGCACGCGTCGAAGCTGGCCGGGGGCCGGGCTCATGAGCGGTCCCGAGGATGACATCCCCCAGGGCCCGCAGCCCTTCCTGATCGCCTTCCCGGCCGATCAGGGACCCTTTGCCGAAGATAATGAAGCCGCGGGAGAGGGGCAGACGGTGATGCTCGATCCCGGCTATTTCAACGGGCTCGACGAGGTCGGCCTGTTCATGGCCGACCTGGTGCGCCATTACGCCCGCGCCTTCGTCCAGTCCGGGCGCGCCGCCGATGAAACCGACGCCATAGAACAGATCCGCGAGATGTTCGACATGGAACTGGAAAACCCCACCGATGAGGGCACCGGCGGAATGGTGAGCTGAGCCGGGGCTACCCAGCGCGCGCGACCGGTGTAATTATCAGCGACAGAAAGCCAATCCGGAGTTCCTGAACATGACCGCGAAACTTCTGTCCTGCGCTGCTGCGCTCTGCTTTTCCTTTGCCCTTCCCGCCGCGGCCCAGCCACAACCGGCCCAGGGCCCCATGTGGGATGACGACGCCATGGCAGGCATGGAGACCGAACGCCAGCCCGTGGAATGGGACCTGACCAAGCTCTATCCGAACGTCGAGGCCTGGGACGCGGCACGGCTGGAGGTATTGGAGCGGCTGGAGCCGATTGCGGCCATGGAGGAGGATTTCGAGCCGGGCGCCGAAGCCCTGGCCGATCTCTACGCCGAGACCTCCGACATTGCCCGCCAGGCCCTGCGCGTCTCGACCTATGCCTCCCTCGACGCCTCCACCGACCTGCGCGATGGTGAGCGGCTTGCCCGCCAGGGGCAGGCCCAGGCCATGTTCGCCGAATATGGCAAGGCGACCGCCTGGATCAGCCCCATGGTTCAGTCGATCGGCGCTGAGGAGATTGAAGCCTGGATCGCGGCGGAGCCCCGGCTGGAAGTCCACGCCTTCGGCCTGCGCGAGACCCTGCGCATGGCGCCCCACACGCTGTCGCCCGAGGGCGAGCGCATCATGGCGGCCGCCAGCGTGGCCCTTGGCGGGGCCCAGCGCATCTACTCCCAGCTCAAGAACTCCGACATTCCCTGGCCGACCGTGACGCTGAGCACGGGCGAGGAACTGCGCCTCGACGCGTCGGGTTACGTCAAGGGCCGGGCGGCGGAGAACCGCGAGGACCGGATCGCCG
>CAZXWB010000010.1:0-26562 GCA_964644395.1 uncultured Hyphomonadaceae bacterium
CTTGGCGCCGATGTCACCGTCGATGATCGCACCTTCCCGGCGGGGCAGAGCTATTACGTCGCGCTGGAGCAGACCAATAACCGCATGGTCCGCGGTATCTTCGAGCGTTTCACCGAATTCGAGGAAAACATCTTCTATGATGTGTCGGGCTGGACGCTGCCCCTGGCCTACGACCTCGATTATGCGCCTGTCAGCGTTCGCGCCATCGGTTCAGCCGCTGAAGGCGAGCCCGCCGACGGCGCGTTCGAGCCGGCGCCTGAACCCGACCGCGCAAGATATGGCTATGTGTTCGACTGGTCGCACACCTACGCGCCGCGGGCGCTGAACCGGCTGCTTGCCGCCGACCTGATGGTCCGGGCCGGCATGGAGGAGACGGTTGTCGACACAACCTCGGGAGCCGTGGAACTCGGCCGTGGAGCCATTTTCGTGCCGCTTGAGCGCCAGGACGCCTCGCGCGATGAGATCCACGACATCATGGAGACAATCGCCCGGGAAGACGGCGTTCCGGTGCATGCCGCCACCTCCGGCCTGACCCCGGTCACGGGCCGCGACCTGGGCGCGTCGCGCATTTACAGGAGCCTGGAAGCGCCGCGCGTGGTGCTCGCCTATGATGGCGGTCTGTCGCGTTATGATGTGGGCGAGGTCTGGTGGACCTTGGATTATCGCCACCGCATGGCTGTCACGCTGGTGGAAAAGGATGATCTCGGGTCGCTCGACTGGGATGAGTATACCCATCTGGTCCTCGTGGGCCGGCCGGGAACGCGCGGGCGCTCCTCCCCGGTGCTGGATGAAGCGCTGACGGACGCGGTGCTGGGCTGGGTCGAGAGCGGCGGCACGCTGGTGGCCACGCGTGACGCGGCGCTGTGGGCGCAGGGTGCGATCAGGGACCGGGCTGATGGTCCCGACCCTGACAGTGCGGAAAAGGAGGATGCCGGCCAGGATGACGAGACGGCCGACGATGTAGCCTCCAATGATGAGGCCGACGTCGATCAAGAGGAGACGCCCGAACGGCTCGATTTCGCCGACATGAATTTGCGCGATGCCGAGCATGTCATCGGTGGTGCCATATTCGCCACCGACCTCGACATCACCCATCCGCTGGGCTTCGGCTTCGCCGATCGCGACCTGCCGGTTCATCGCAATGTGACCTTCACGCTGGAGCGCCCCGAGGACAATCCCTTCGCGGTCCCGGTCCAGTACACCGATGAGCCGCTGCTCACGGGCTATGCGTCAGAGCGCCGGCTCGAGGAAATCGGAGGTAGCCCGTCAGTGGTCGCCGAGCGCGTGGATGATGGCGCTGTGATCCTGATGGCAGACAATCCGGTGTTCCGCGGCACCTATCCGGGCTCGGAGAAGCTGCTCATGAACGCCATCTTCTTCTCGGGTTTGATCGACGATCCGCGCGGTGATTACTCGAAGCGGGACGCCTATCCGAAACGCTGACCTCTTCCCGGGCGAATGCCCGCGCGAAGACAGGGACCTGAGACAACGCACCGGCGTGACACGAGGGGCCGTTCAATGCGCATCGCTTCATCGGGATCGGGCGGGACAACCGGCGTCGCTCAGTCCTTCTCCGGGGCCTTCAGGCGTCGCTTGTTGGTGAAGCCCTTGGGCGCCTTCGAGCCGTCGGGCTTCAGCCCGCGCATGTAGTAGCGTTGCCAGGCCTCCTTCAGGGCCTGGGGATCGCCGGCGGCCATGGACTGGTTGAAGTTCGAACGCGCTTCTTTCCACTGTTCGTATTCATCGAGCAGCTTCGGATTGTCCTCGATCCTGTGGAGCTTCGGCTCGATGTCCTCGAGCACCTTCGAACGCATCAGCGTGATGAAGCAGAAGGGTTCGCCCTGGGAGAAGGTGACGGTCCCCGGCCGGGTGAACTTCCAGTTCATGGTGAAGGGATAGGGCAGCCAATCGGTCTCGATCAGGCCGTTCAGGGGCTGGATGCCGTCCTTGACGAGGTTCGGGCAGCCCATCGCCCAAGTGTGCCAGCCGGCCGGTGTCCTGAACAGGTAGCCTGTATGGAAGGTCAGGATGCCAAAGGCGAAGTGGGAATTGGCCACATGGGCCATGGGCGCATTGGGATCATGGGGCGTCACGACGAGGTCCGATGCGGCGTTTCCCCCGTTCCAGTGGGCGTCAAAGCCATGCGACAGGCGCAGCTCCCAGCCCGTGGAATTGGCCATGTTCAGCGGCAGGCAGCGATACGGATGCCGTCCAGGCACGTCATCCATCCAGCTGCGATTGATGTTTCCCGGCACCATTTCGGGGCAGAAGGGCTGAACCTGGTAGGCATCGAGGCGCATGGCTATCTCTCTCCGTCGGCTCCGCGCACCTTTCACCCAAGGTCAATCCGTATTCAACAGCAAGTTGACGTTTCACCGTGGCCGTTTAGGTTTTGTTCAGTAAGTGAAACACGCGTGGTGATGATGCGCGAGGGCGAGCCGGATACGTCCGGCACGGCGCAACCGGAGCGGGGGCTCCAGATGGGCGATCAATTGTTGGGCACGGCCAATGCATGCCGGGATTCCGTTTTCGGGGAGGGCCCGGGATACAGATTGTGGACGGGTGTCGTTCCCGTCGACCTTGTCGAACGCGCCGTCGGCGGTGTCGGCCAGTTGATGGCGCGCGGCGATGCCCGCCTGGCCCACAATGGCGAAAACCTCGGAGACGGGGTGCTGTTTCGCTGCAGGGACGCCCATGCGCGCGCCGAAGAACTGAAAGCGCTTTCGCGTCACGAAGGCTTTCTGAGGCACGTCGCCGAGTGTCTGGGCGGGGCGCCGTTTCATTTCATGGGTGACGAGGTCAGCGTGGTGGTGCCCCAGGGCGGGCCGGCGAGCCACTGCGTACCTGATCCGGATGTTCATCGCTTTCAGGACGGCGAGTTTCTGTCACTGCTCCTGCCACTGCGTGCGCGGGGCGCACCGACCGAACTCCGCCTGGTCGCCGGGCCGGAGGATGGCCCGTCACTGGTCAGCGACCGCGGAGCCGACGCCGAGGTTCATACCTTGTCGGTTCATCCGGGAGACGTGGTCGCCACCTCGCCCCGCATGCTGAGTTGCCAGGGTGGTCATGATGATGGCGGACTGCTCGCCTGGCTGCGGCTGCGCTACGGCCCGGCGCATCTGTTCGACCGCTCCCTGGGTCGCACCGTGTCGCGGTCCGGATTTCCGCAGGTCTGGCCGCTCTCCTGACGCACGCGCCACGGCCGGGGTCGAAGCGCCGCAAGTCCCGGCGCTTGCGGTGTGTCTCCGGGCGTGGTGACAAGGGACCAGTCAACACGGAGAGCGCAATGCAGCAGGTGCTTCAAATCGGGTTCTATGTGGCGCTTGCCGGCGTCCTGATCATTCTGGTGCTCGGCATCGTCAACCTCGCCCGCACCGATGAGGGCCAGGTCTCGCGCTCCAACAAGCTGATGCGCCTGCGTGTGATCCTGCAGGGCGTGGCGATCCTCATGCTGGTCGGCCTCGGCTTCGTCACCGGCATGATCCAGCTGCCGGGCATGGGGGGCTGATTGGCGATGGTCAGGCTGAACAGGATCTACACCCGCACCGGCGATGATGGGCTCACCGGCCTGGCCACGGGGGAGCGGGTCAAGAAATGGTCCCTTCGCGTCGCCGCTTACGGCACCGTCGACGAGGTGAACGCCGCCCTCGGCCTGGCGGCGTTGCACGCCGAAGACGAGATGGCGGCGGCCATCCACCGGGTGCAGAACGACCTGTTCGACCTCGGCGCTGACCTGTCCACGCCGGAGCGCGAGACACCGCTCGAATTCGAGGCCCTGCGCGTCACCACCGCGCAGGTCGACCGGCTGGAGGCGGAGATCGACGAGATGAACGCCGCCATCCCGCCGCTGGACAGTTTCATCCTGCCGGGCGGTTCGCCGCTTGCGGCCAATCTGCATATGGCGCGAACCATCTGCCGGCGTGCCGAACGCCTGATCGCCGAGCTCGCCAGCATGGAGAACGAGAAGGTCTCCGATGCCGCCTGCCAATATGCCAACCGCCTGTCGGACTGGTTGTTCGTTGCCGCCCGCGCGGCCAATGCGAACGGCGCCGAAGACGTGAAATGGGTGCCCGGCGGTAACCGTTAGGGCGCGACAGCCACCGTCGGCCATAACCGCCCCATTGCCGGTGCGAACCGGTTTCCATGGGGCCGTGGGCGGTCTATCTGTCGCAGTCCTGCATTTGTCACACAAAGGGGCTGACCATGGCCGAAAACGAGGAACGTCCCGCCGAGGCCGATGCCGAACACGACGCCCGCGCCGAAGCCGCGCTGGCGGCCGATATCTCCGATGCGGTGTGGGATGATGATGCCAGCTATGTGCGTCGCGCAGTGGGTCGGCTTCACCCGGCCGATGCCTCTGACGTGCTGGAGCACCTCGACACCGACACCTTTGTGCGCGCAATGGAGATCCTCGGGCCGCAATTGCCGAGCGGAGTCCTGATCGAGCTGCGCGACGAGTTCCGCGAGGCCGCCGTCGAGACGCTGCCGGATGCCGCGCTGCGGACCGTGCTCGATGAGCTCGATTCCGATGATGCCACCCTCATTCTCGAAGACCTGGATCCTGGGAGGCGCGACGAGCTGCTGTCATCGATCCCAGAGGGCGAGCGCGCAACACTGGAGCAGGGACTGGCCTTTGACGAAGAGACCGCCGGCCGCCTCATGCAGCGCGAATTCGTCGCCGCACCGGAATTCTGGACCGTGGGCCACACGGTCGATCATGCCAGGGCCAAGGGCGAGGATCTGCCGGAGCGCTTCTTCGAGATTTACGTCATCGACCCGGCCTTCCGCCTGAAAGGCGTGGTGCCGCTGGCGCTCATCCTGCGCACGCCGCGCGGAGAGAAGCTGGCCGACATCATGGAAACTCCCGTGGCCGAGGTGAAGGGCGAGATGGACCAGGAGGAGGTGGCATACCTCTTCCAGAAATACTCGCTCGTCTCGGCGCCAGTGACCGACGACAGCGGTCGCCTGACCGGCATGATCACGGTCGACGACATGGTGGATGTCATCCAGGAGGAGAACACAGAGGACCTGCTTGCCCTGTCGAACGTGTCGGCCGCCGGCGGCACCGACAGCACCTGGGATACGGTAAAGGCACGCGCGCCCTGGCTCGGCATCAACCTGTTCACTGCGTTCCTTGCGTCAGCCGTGGTGGCGATCTTCGAAGGCACCATCGAGGCGGTGGTGGCGCTGGCGGTGCTGATGCCGGTCGTGGCCGCGCTCGGCGGCAATGCCGGCAGCCAGGCACTGGCGGTGGCCGTGCGCGCGATTGCAGAGCGTGAGCTTTCAGGCAAGGCGGCGGGCCGGGCGGTCCGGCGGGAACTCTTCACCGGTATCGTGAACGGGACGATTTTCGCTGTGGGCGTGGCGGCGATTGCCTATGCATGGTTCCGCGACCCGGAGCTGTCGGCGGTGATCGCCGTGGCCATGTTCGCGACCCTCGTCTGGGCGTGCCTTACGGGCATTCTCGTACCGCTGGGCCTGAAGAAGATGGGCGCCGACCCGGCCGTGGCCTCCTCGGTCTTTGTCCTGACCGCTGTGGACATTGTCGGCTTTCTCACCTTTCTCGGTTTGGCGACACTGGTTCTGTTGCGATAGTGACGGCGCGGGCCTTGCACGGAAGGGGCCTGGAACCGCAGCCCCTGTACCAGGACGGGCCATGCCATGACGCGCCGCATGCGCACTTCGCGCGACGGAATCGAACTGATCAAGAATTTCGAGGGTTTTCGTCCGCGTGCGGTGAAACTCGCCTCGGGCGGGTTTCTTATCGGCTACGGACACCGGCGCTCGGCGCGGGAAGGCGCCAAGATCACCGAGGCCGATGCGGAATTGCTCCTGCGGGAGTATGACTTGCCGGACATCGAGGCGTCGCTCAACGACAACGTCCTGACACCGCTGCAGCAGAACGAATTCGACGCCCTGGCTTCCTTCACCTTCAACGTGGGTCTGGAAGCTTTCGAGGCTTCGGAGGCGCTCGCGCTGCTGAACGCCGGCGAGAAGATCGCCGCTGTGGGGGCGCTTTCGGCCTGGCGCATGGCACGCCTGCGAGGGCGCATGACCGTGATCGACGCCCTGGTGCGCCGGCGAGCGGCAGAAATCGCGCTGTTCCTGGCCCACCCTTCAGGACCGGTGCCGGTGCCGACGGCCCTTGTGGCGCCCCGACTTGATGTCGGGTCTCGCTCCCAGGAATCGTCCGAGGAAGCGGTGGGGGTCGAGAGCCTTTTCGAGGACGACAAAGCCAGCCTGGATATTGGTCCGGTCTCCTATGAGGACTTTGCCGGTCCGGTGATCATCGAGGATGAGGCCGATGACGAGGTCGGCGCTGAAGATCAAGGCGAGGACGCAGACGATGCCGCGACGCCCGAACAGGCGGCCGAACGCGTGAAGGCCCGGCTCACCCGCATCCTTGATGACGGCCCGGAAGGCCCGGTCGCCGCCCGCATAGACGAGGATGTCGAAGGTCCGAGCATCGAGGAAATCACCGCCGCGGTCTCGGCACTGGCCGATGACACGCCCCCTGAAGAACCGTCCCCCGATGACAAGCCGCCCCCAGATGCCGATGACATGCCCTCGGCGAAGGCCTCCAATGGCACCGCGAGGCGATCGGCGGCGCCTGAACTCGATGAACTGGAAGACGCCGAAACGGTGATGCGCCGCATCGAGGCAGAACTGGCCAGCGGGCGTACCCCGGCAGGCGAGAAGGTCGAGGGCTTCGAGGCGCCGCGCCGCGACGGGCGCTGGACCTGGCCCCTGGTCGCAGTGATCGGCGCGATTCTCATGCTCTGGGGCATGGCGGACCGTTTTGATCTGCTCCCTGTCGAACAAACCATGACGGGCAGTGATTTTGACCCCCTGCCGCCGCTGTTGGTGCTCAGCGGGCTGATTCTTGTCGGCCTCGGCATCTGGAACATGATTGCGGGCTCCCTGCGCGAGGGCGACTGAGTTTCGCCTCGCCTCCACTGACCTCTCCCCCTTGCATTTCCGTCACAAAGGCGCGCTACTGTCCCCACTGGGAGAAGAAGCTGTCGTGGGAGGGCAGTCACATGATGTGGGGTGTTTTTCGGGTTTCAACCAAACTGGTGGCAACCGCGGTCCTGTCGATCGCGATCCTCATTCTGGGCTTTGTTTTTGCCCCCAACTTGTTGACGGAATTCCAGTATTTCGCAGACGCCATCGAAAACTGGCTGCCGAACTCCAAGGAATGGGGATTCAAGGACCAGGCGGGCGCGGCTTACAGCACTTTCGTGAATGACACGGTCATTTTCGGAATTCTGATGTCACTGCTGGCACGTGTCATTGTCGAAATCGTATGGGGCCTGTTTGCACTGGCCTTCGGCAGCAGGAAAAGGGACGTCGATGGCACTCCGGTCAACACCGGAGGCGGCGGAGCGTTCGACCTGTAGCAGGGTCAGGAGAGAGCCATAGCCGTAAACAAAAGCGGGCATTCTGGTTACGAAATTGACCGTGGCCTGCCACTTCTGCGGAAGGATTGGTTAAGCCGCGGCATGGGACACCCGATACAGATGGCGCTGGCATCCTGCCTGCGCCGCAAAAGTGTTCGAGTGTCCTCCATGATCCAAGCCCTCATCAGTCTTGCCTCCCACCCGCTCTTTGCCTGGACCGTGCTCATCGGTGCATCCGTGGCGCTCGGCGTGGGTGCCTACAAGGCGGGCGATGACGTGCTCTGGGGCGACATGGTCGAGGACGACGAATAAGGGTTAGTTTTTTTCCACGAACACCGTTCCGGCGGAGTAGCCCGCGCCGAAGGAACAGATGAGGCCTTTCTCGCCCGTCTCGAAATCCGCGCCGTTCTTGTGAAAGGCGATGATCGAACCGGCCGAGGACGTGTTGGCATAGGTGTCCAGCACCGTCGGGCTCTCTTCTTCGCTCGCTTCATGGCCCAGCACCCTGGCCGCGATCAGGCGGTTCATGTTGGCATTGGCCTGGTGCAGCCAGAGGCGTTTCAGCTCCGTTGAGGCCAGTCCGAGCTCGGTCATGTGCTCGCCGATCAGGGTCGAGACCATGGGCACGACCTCCTTGAACACCTTGCGGCCCTCCTGGACGAAAAGCTTGTCGTCATCACCGGCGTGTTCCGGCGCGGTGCGGTTCAGGAAACCGAAATTGTTGCGGATATTGTTCGAGAACTGGGTTTTCAGCCGCGTGCCAAGGATATTCCAGTGGCCGGCCGGTGCCATCTCCTCGGCCTCGACCAGCACAGCGGTCGCCACGTCGCCGAAGATGAAATGGCTGTCGCGGTCGCGGAAGTTCAGGTGTCCCGAGCAGATTTCCGGGTTCACCATCAGCACCGAGCGTGCGCTTCCCGAGCGGATGAAATCAGCAGCCGTCTGGATGCCGAAGGTCGCCGATGAGCAGGCGACATTCATGTCGAAGGCGAAGCCCTGAATGCCGAGGGCATCCTGGATTTCCACGGCCATGGCGGGATAGGCGCGCTGCATGTTCGACGCCGCACAGAGCACGGCATCGACGTCGGCGGGATCGCGCCCGGCAGCCTCGAGCGCGGGCCTGGCCGCCTCCACAGCCATCTCGGCGAGGATGGAGATCTCCTCATTGGAGCGCTCCGGCAGGCGGGGACACATCACGTCCGGGTCGATGATACCGGACTTGTCCATGACATAACGCGACTGGATACCGGAGGCCTTCTCGATGAACTCGACCGAGGAATGGGCTTTCGGCTCGATCTCGCCGCCGGCGATGGCCGCCGCATGGTCGGCGTTCCACTTGTCGACCCAGGCGTTGAAGCTCTCCACCAGTTCGGCATTGGAAACCGAGTGGGGCGGGGTGAAGAGGCCGGTGGCGGATATGACGGGCGTGGGCATGGACGACCCTCCGGAAGTGTTCGGTAAAATTCCGGAGGGTCTAGACCCGCTGCGGCCCTGTGCCAACTCTTGTTTCTAGTTGAACCAGACCGAAAAGAGCAGGAATTCACCCTGCACACTGTCCTCGAAACGGTCGATGGCTTCCGGGCTGACGAGCCGCCCCTGTTCCAGATAGGGCGCTGCGGCGGCGCCCTGGATCCAGAGAACGAGGTCGAAATCGCCCGGCTCGGTCAGCAGCTTGTTCAGATTGATGCCGACACCTTCCTCCGCGCCCCAGCCGCTGGGTGTGCGCCAGTAGGGGATGAGCGCTTCGCCTTTGAGCATGGCCTCAAGCTCGGCGAGCACGCCCTGCCAGCTTTCCGCCATTTCCGCGGTGACTTCGACACCGAAGGCGGCCTGCTGGTCCGGATTGGGCAGCCATTCGCGGTCATTGTCGGTCTCGCGGGCGACCTCGTCCCAGAAATTGCGATTGTGCGCGATCATGAGCTGAAGGTGTTCGAGCGCGGAGCGGGTGCGGTCCTTTTCAGGCACGCCGTCAAGCATCAGCAGGGCCGCGGCGAGCGTGTCGAGGGAATCCTGGTCACCGAAGAAGGGGTCGCGGATCTCGTAGAAATTCTCGAAGGATTCCAGTTGCTGGCGCCCGGTCCAGACCGCTTCAATGGCCGGCGTTGGGTCCAGTGACAGCACCATCTGATCAACCGCCGAGAGGACGTGGACATAGGCTGCCAGCCATTCGGCATCGGCGGTGTCGAACCGGATCACGCCGTCGAAGGGGACGTCCTCATTCTGGATGACATTGGCCTGGCCGAGCAGGTTCAGCAGTGTTTCCGGTGCCTGGCGTTCGCCGTCACTGTTCACGTCAAGCCAGATATCGCCCAGCTGCACCTCGACGGCGAACTCGCCGTCAAGGGCCGGTTCGAGGGCCTCAACCGCGCCGTTCAGGTGAACAAGCGAGCCTGCGAGCGCGCGTTCGAGGAAATCGGCCCGGAATTCGCCATCGGGATTGGGCGGCAAGTTGGTGCGCATGCCCGGAATGAGTTCCAGCGGGCCAGAATTGTTGGCGTAGCGCACCTGCATGATGGTTTCGATGGCGCGCAGGAACCGGACCCCGCCAAGGGCGAAGCCGGTCTCGGCGGTCTGGCTGCGGGCTTCGAGACTGGCTTCTGCCGCAGCAAGGCCGTCCTCGCGCATGATCTCGCGCCAGTCCCGGTCACTGGCCTGGGGCTGGCCCTGGCCGCAGGCGGACAGGGCGATGATGGGTGCGGCAACGCCTGCGGCGATTGTGGATTTCAAACGGGACATGTACGGTCTCCTCTGCCTGTATCATAGCAAATATTCATTCACTATGTGGCGTAATCGTGTCGTAACGCGGACAGTATCAGGATTTGAGGGACGGCGCAGGTAGCAAGCAAGCTATGGCACCCCCTCGATGGACGGGCAGGCGAGACGTGCCCATCCGGCGGTCTCCAAGGCTGCGGGCCAGGAACCGGCAATCTGCCGTGCCACTCCAGTTCGCCGCTTTGGGTCATTGTTCTGGCACAAGTATATGTTCGCAAACGATCCCGTTTGCTTGTAAGTTGCTGCCGGGGTAAGAAATTCACAGAAGCGGTTATGCTCACTGCTGAAGGGTTGAGTGCGCTCACCACCGGTTTGGTCCGGACGGCGCACTCCCATGGACCGGTGCAGGATCAACTGGCAAACCGCTGCAGACCCCGTGTCAGCTGCCCTTGGGACTGATTTGCGGGCAATTCTCTCTGAACCGGGCAAAGGTTGCGTCCGCTTCGGGAAGATGGACATCGACTTCGGGTTTGCCGGGAATACGGACACGCACGGTGCGTCGAAGTATGGCAGCATTATAAACCTTGGCTGCCGGCTCATGCTCAAAACTGATGGCCGCTTTCTGCTGCGGCATGTACCCGAATTTCGTGATGATGGGTTCATCGTCACCAATGAAGATGCGCGTGGTTCTTGGGCGACGGCGCCGCACCTCGTAAATCGGTTTCTCGATAAGATTCTGAGGTGCGAAGGCTATTTTCAATGTGAAGCCTATTTCGTCGCTGCACGTGAACATAACGCCGGTCTTTGTGGCATCTGTGGTCCAAAGGGCGATGCCTCTGAGTTCGATTCGCCTGTCGCCCGGAAAAACAAAGGGTTGAACAAAATTGTCATAATGCCACTCCCCGCTCAGATCGGGCGCGCCATGCTGAGCCTGAGCCGGCACGAAGAGGGTTGCCACAACGCCGAACAATACGGCCAGGAACATATGCGGTCTCATGCTGAAAGCCCTCTCACCGGATCAAGCAACCACTCATATGTATGGTAACACGGGGCGCGTTCCTCGCAAGTACGAACGTCATCGGATCAATTGCCGGGCGGCGGGTTCAGGAAGGGGCAGGCGGCGACGAATTGCGGGAAGCTCTCGTCGGCCTGCGGCAGGTGAATCTCGAAGGCCGACTTGTTTTCGAGGTCAAGACGGACGCTCAGCCCCTTCATCGCCGCGTCGTAAAGATAGGCGACGCTCTGGGCATCAAAGGTGACCATGCTGCCATCGGTGGTGTCGATAGCCCATTGATTGGCGCGCACGCGTTCGCCGGCGACAAAGAGTTCGCCAAACGAGGATTTGCGCCGCCCGAAGGCATAGTAGCCCGTATCTTCGAGGTCGGTCGGACGGCTTGTCACCTTGGCTGAGAGGCCGACCGCCGGTGCACAGGCGAGCACGGTCAGCGGTTTCCTGCCATCGGTTGTGGACAGGGCGACGCCGGTGATCGTGGTGGTTTCGTTCACCTTCCGGTCCCGACCGTGATCGTAGCGTTCGTAGGTGACATCCTGCGAAAGGCCGTGAAATGCCCAGCCCCGGGGCGTGTCACTCTCATCGAAGGGCTGTGCGACCGTCGTGCCGGGCCCGGCCAGCAGCGCCGCTGCGCTGGCGATCATTTTGATATTCACGCCGTTTCCCTCCCGAACCTTTCAGCAGTAAGTGAGCGCAACGGCGCGCCGAAATCAATAGTCCCGGGTGTATTCGTCCGGAACGCCGTAGGCCTCATTCACGGCGGCGTCGCGTTCGCGCTTCGAGGCTTTCTCGGCCTCGCGCGCATCCTCGGCGAAGCGTTCCTCCTGGGCCTCTTCAATGGCGCGTGCATAGCAGGTCTGGCGCACGCCGCGATCGGCGATCTCATTGCACTTGGCGTAGGCGGCATCCTGGTCGGCTTCACGAGCCGTGACGCAGCCGGCAAGGGAGAGGGCGGCGAGCCCGATGATCAGGTGTTGGCGCATTTTTCTCTCCGTATCAGTTGTCACGATAGCGTGTGCCAGACGCGACATAGGGCGGCAAGCGGCCCGCGGCGCGGTCGGCAGCAAAGCGCGGCACCTGCTCGCGATCAAAGCCGGTGAGGAACGCGTCAATGTCGCCCGTGTCGGGGGTGACGGCAATGCCGCCATCGCGCGCCTCGCAATCGTTCAGCTTGCGCGAGGCCTCCACACCGGCGGCGCCCAGATCCTGCAGGCGGTGGCGCAGGGCGAGGCGCGCGGGCCCGGCCTCGACGTCGAGGATCGCGGCGTCGGTCTGCGCAATCAGCACGTCGATCACCTCACGTTCCAGCGCAGCGTCACGGCAGGCCTGGCGATCGGCGGGAAGGCTGGCGCAGGCCGCCGCCAGCAGGGGCAGGGCCGCGGTCAGGAGGGCTCTCATGGCAACTGCACCTCCCGGTGACGCGGGCAGCCGTTCTCATGGTCGTTCACCATGCCGACGGCCTGCATGAAGGCATAGACAATCACCGGACCGCAGAATTTGAAACCCCGCCTTTTCAGGTCTTTCGACAGCGCCTCGGATTCCGGCGTCTGTGTCGGCGCGTCGCGGAAATGGTTCCAGTGATTGATGATGGGTGCGCCGTCGACAAAGCCCCAACAGTAATCGGCGAAACCCTCGCCCATGTCGGCCATGTCGAGATAGTGTCGTGCATTGCCGACGGTGGCTTCAACCTTTTTCGCGCTTCGGATGATGCCGGGATTGGTCAGGGCCCTGTCGATCCGGGCTGTGTCCCAGCGGGCGAGGCGCTCAGGATCGAAGCCTTCGAATTCCTCGAGGATCGCCTCGCGTTTGCGCAAGATCGTGATCCAGGACAGCCCGGCCTGCATGCCGTCGAGCTGCAGCTTGGCGAAGAGTTTCACCGGGTCGCGCTCGGGCACACCCCATTCGGTGTCATGATAGGCCCGGTAGAGCGGATCGCTGACCGGTGCCCAGCCGCAGGGGATTTCAGGGGTGTGTAGCTCAGCCATCGCCGCGGCTTGCCGCCATTTCGGCCTCGAGCCAATCGGGAATGTGCGGCGTGGCGGCAACCTCATTGGCGGAAAGCGGGGTTCCGGCCGCCATCGCCCTGGCCAGGTGGTCGGTGCGCAGGCGAGCAAGGGCGTGGGGGCCGGAAACGCTGGTGATCTCGCCGAGCTTGGTCCCGCCGGCCATGACGGTGATGCCGGGCTCAGTTGCGGCGGTGTCGAAATCGAGCCGCAGGGTGCGCTTGCGGATATTGCCACGCCGTTTCATGCGGCTGGCGACTTCCTGGCCGACGAAACAGCCCTTCTTGTAATCAATGCCACCCATGACATCCATGTTCACGTCGGTCGGGAAGACGGCCGCGGCGGTGAAATCGCGGCCCCATTCCGGCACGCCGGCGGTGATCGCCAGGCGCGCGGCTTCCGCCTCGTCCATCGCTTCAGTGCTCTCCGGCGGATGATAGGCGCGCCCGCCCAGCAGCGGTGAGCGCGGATCGGGCTCGGCCTCGCCAGTTTCGACCGCCGCCAGGCCTGGATCGAAGGCGATTTCCACCTTGGCGCGCAGGCGAAACATCTTCAGCCGCTTCACCAAGTCTTCGGCGGCGGTTTCATGGGTGTCCAGCCAGACGCCGTCCTCGGTGCGAAGCGCAAGGAAGTCGGCGATGATCTTGCCCTGCGGTGTCAGCAAGGCACCGTAGCGCAGTGCGCCGGTGTCCCAGTCACTGACATTGTTTGTCACCGTTCGTTCCAGCACAGCCAGCGTGTCCGGGCCGGCCAGGGTGATGATGGCGCGTTCGGGATACCGTCTCATGGCGCAAAGCTAGTCCCGCGCGGGCCGCCTTGCCAGAGGCTCAGGCCAATTCCTCGGGCTTGAACAGGCCGACCTTGAGATCCTTCATGGAATAGACCTGCATCTCGTCGGCAAAGACCCGGCCATCGGCGATGCCGAGCACGAGCTTGCCGCGCTTGACCCGTTTCAGGTCCACTTCATAGCGCACGAGCTTGACGTCAGGCGTGATCTGGCCGGTGAACTTCACTTCGCCGACACCAAGCGCACGGCCCTTGCCGGGCGAGCCGGACCAGCCGAGCCAGAAACCCACGGCCTGCCACACCGCATCGAGGCCGAGGCAGCCCGGCATCACCGGGTCGCCCTCGAAATGGCACTGGAAGAACCAGAGGTCGGGGTGGATATCGAGCTCGCCGATGACATTGCCCTTGCCATGGGCACCGCCGTCGAGCGTGATCTCGGTCACCCTGTCCATCATCAGCATCGGCGGCAGCGGCAGCTGGGCATTGCCCGGTCCGAACAGGTCACCATGGCCGGAGGTGATCAGGTCGCCCTTGTCATAGGCATTCTGGGGCGTGAAGGTGTGGGTCTCGGACATGGAAAGCGGCTTCCGAATTCTGTCGCTGCGGGAAGGAATGCGGGCGGAGGTGCGCGCTGGGTGCGCTAAAGTCAAGCTTTGCCTGGCTTACATAGCAACCTCGAACGGATCGGACCCCCAGAGGTGTCGCTGTTCCACCCAACCGCGCCGTCCGCCGCTCTCGATCCGGCACCAACCCTTTTCGCAGCTGTCCAGCGTCACGATGCGCCCCGGTTCCAGACGTGCCAGGGGGCGGGCAGTCTCGGCCGGCCTGCGCATCATGACGATCATCTCCTCGCCGCGTACGAGCGCGCTCGGGCGCGACGAGAGCTGATTGGCGGCAATCCAGACAAGGTCGCCACCGGGATCGCGCACCTGGCGCCAGTCGATGGTCTCCTTGACGATCAGCACCGGAAGGCCTGCGCGCTGGTATTGCCACTCCACCGGATGGTCGAGACTCGGGCCCCGGCGCCCGTTGACCAACGCGTATCGCAAAGAGGCAAAGCGCGGCACGGGCTTGCCGGAAAACTCGCTCACGCGCACCTCTAGCGCGTCGACATTCTGGGAATGCGCCGACCCGCCAAGGGCTGAGACGAGCAGAGCAATCAGGCAGGCGAGGCAAAACGGTTTCATGTCCGTGGGGTATCTCCGGCGGGCAGGCACCTGAGCTTCCTTCATCATCCGGCTTGGTGAATGGTCGGTAAAGCAATCGGGCGTATGGGGACGAATTGCCAATTTGGTCTTGCGGGACCGCTCTGTTATGCGCTCAAACCGTAAAGAGAAAGCATCGGGGCCCATCGCAACCATGTCCAAGTCCAAACTGAAGGTGATTGTCACGCGCCGCCTGCCGGGCGTGGTCGAGGCGCGCCTCAAGGAATTGTTTGATACTGATCTCAACACCGAGGACGTGCCCTTCACCGCCGAGCGACTGGCAGATGCCCTGTCGCGGGCCGATGTTCTGGTGCCCACCGTGACTGACCGCATTGACGGGCGCATGATGGCGCGGGCCGGCGACAGGCTACGCCTGATCTCTCAGTTCGGTGCCGGCGTGGACAATATCGATGTCCAGAGTGCCGTGCAGCGCGGCATCGCGGTGACAAACACGCCGGGCGTGCTGACCGACGACACCGCCGATGTCACCATGGCGCTCCTGCTGGCGGTGCCGCGGCGGCTTTTCGAGGGGGCCAACGTGCTACAGTCCGGAGGGTTCACCGGCTGGAGCCCGACCTGGATGATGGGCAAGCGCATTGCCGGCAAGCGGCTGGGCATTGTCGGCATGGGCCGTATCGGCCAGGCCGTGGCCAAGCGTGCCAAGGCCTTCGGGCTCCAGATCCATTACCACAATCGCAAGCCCGTCAGCCCGGTGATCGAGGACGCACTGGGGGCGACCTACTGGGATTCCCTCGACCAGATGCTGGCCCGCATGGACCTGGTTTCCATCAACTGCCCCCATACGCCGGCAACCTTCCACCTGATCTCGGCACGGCGCCTGGAACTCATGAAACCGCATGCGGTCATCGTGAACACCTCGCGCGGCGAGGTCATCGATGAGGCGGCCCTGGCGCGGGCCCTGCGCGACGGCAAGATCGCCGGGGCAGGCCTCGATGTCTTCGAGAATGAGCCCCACATCAATGACGAGCTCAAATCCCTGCCCAATGTCGTGCTGCTGCCGCATATGGGCTCGGCCACTGAAGAGGGCCGGATCGAGATGGGCGAAAAGGTCATCATCAACATCAAGACCTTCGCCGACGGCCACAAGCCGCCGGATCGCGTCATCCCCGCCATGCTTTGACAGGCGGCTGAAAAATCGCTCCATACCGCCCAGCCTTGTCGAGCAATGCCAAGCCCATACCAGGATGCGCGTTCGGTTCGTGCCGCGGTGTCAGCATCCACGCGTCATACGGCAAGGATGACGCCAGCGATTTCCGCCGGGTCTGCGATGATGGCCGGGTGATCCGGTCAGTCCGGACGATCATGTCCTTTTCTTGAGACCCCTGTTTTGGCGAAATGCCCGTTACCAACGGCTCCTAGCGCTCCGAACGCGCTCCAACAGGCGCAAGCCGCCTCAGGGCCGAATGTCGAGTTCCCGGCGCGCGGCTTCCCGGCTACCGATCATGGCCGATGAGGCGAGGCCGGCATCGGTCAGGAAATCGCGCAAATCGCTGAGGCTTTCAGCGCTGATTTCCTCCTGGGGCAGGTGGCCGACATCCTCGTAAATGACAAGCTCTGCGCCATCGATACTCTCAGCGAAGCGCCGCCCACCCTCGACGGGAACAAGCCTGTCCTCGGCGCCGTGCAGGACCAGCGTCGGCACCTCGATATCCGCCAGGAGACCCGGCGTGGCGTCGGGGCCCTGATCAGCCGTCGTCATGAGCGCAAGCAGCATGTCGCGATGCCCGGGTGCACGGGCAAGGCGGGCATATCGCCGGACCATTTCATCGGTCACGAAACCCTCGCTGACAAAGGAGTCCTTCAGCCCGGAACGGAACAGCATGGTGAGATCGAGATTCTTCATCACCGAGCGCGCCATGGGGTTCTCGATCAGGCGGAACACGAGGGGTGTCTTGGTGCCTTCCGGTTCCGGCCATCCCGATGCGCCCACGAGCACGAGGCCTGAGACCCTGTCCGGGCGCTCCAGCGTGTAGTTCCAGGCCAGCCGTCCGCCCATGCTGGAGCCCACCAGCACGAAGCGCTCGACTTCCCTGGCCTCGGTGACCGCATCGATCACCTCTATGAACAGGTCACGACCGGGCTCGGCGTCGGCCGGCATGCGGGTCAGGCCGTGACCAGGCAGGTCCAGTGTGATGACGCGGTGGTCGCGCTCCAGGCCCTCGCGCCAGGCCTGCCAGGTGTGCAGCGATGCCGAAAAGCCGTGCACCAACACGATCGCTGTGGCGTCGTCCGGGCCGGTATCGGTGAAGTGGACATGCTCGCCCGGTCCGAGGGTCAGATAGTCGCTATCGGCGAGGGCATACTCCGCCTCCAACGTTTCGAAATCCAGGTCGCCGCGCATCAGAAACAACCAGGCAGCGCCCAGGAGCGCCCCCAGTGTCAGCGCGACCGCAATGAAGCGACGCATACGAAACCCCTCGTTACGTGACGGTTTTATGAAAACTTCACGCGCCGAAGCAAGGGTCAGCCGCTGCTGCAAGTGGCGCATTTCATGTCTTTTTGGACCTTGACAATTCGCCCACTGCCAGAAAGTCCGTCGATTATCCACAAGTGTGACACGAGGGCCACGCCCGCTCCGGTGACCAGTTTCATCGTCTCCAGAGCCATTCGCGCGCCGACCATGCCCGTCACCGGTCCGACAACGCCCGTCACTTCGCAATCGGTGGCATCCGGCGGCGGCTCCGGAACGAGGCACTGATAGCAGGGGGCATGGGCGTCGAGGCCGCTGGCGAAGGCAGACACCTGTCCGGCCCAGATGCCCGCTGCGCCCGAGACGAGCTTCCGGCCGGTCCGGTGGGCGGCCCGGTTGAGCGCGAAACGGGTTTCGAAATTGTCCGTGGCGTCGATAATGATATCGCCGGAGAGTTCGGTACCGTCGCCAAACCTTTCAAGCCGCGCTGTCGCCTTGATATGGGGATTCAGGCTGGCGAGGCGTTCCGACAGCCGCCGGGATTTTTCGGCCCCTACATCGCCGGTATCGAACTGCACCTGTCGGGTCAGGTTTGAGGTGTCGACACGGTCATCGTCGATGATCTCGATCCGACCGATCCCGGCTGCGGCGAGATAGAGGGCGCAGGGTCCGCCGAGCGCGCCGGCCCCGATAATGGATACCGAGGCGGCCCTGAGCGCCTGCTGTCCGGCTCCGCCGATTTCCCTGACCATCACATGGCGCGCATAGCGCTCGATTTCGGCGGCTGAGAGGGTCATGGCAGCGCGGTGGCTTTCCTTCGGCGATTGGCATGTCCCTGCGAACGGGGATACTGATCCGGTTATGTCGGAAATTTCGCCTGAGCCTGCAACGCGCAATGTCTACGCCGCTCCTTCGGAGTGGCTGCGCAAGGGCGTCGGCGACGGCATCGGCAACATCTTTCTCACCGGGCGCGCCGGCACGGGCAAGACAACGCTGTTGCGCAAATTCCTCGACCGGGTGGGTGACAAGGCGGTTGTGCTCGCGCCCACCGGCGTGGCCGCGGTCAATGTGGGCGGTCAGACCATCCATTCCTTCTTCAAGCTGCCGCCGCGGATGCTGGACCCCGGTGATATCAAGCGCCTGCCCAATGGGCGCGTGATCCGCGCCATGGAGACGCTGATCATCGATGAGGTGTCCATGGTGCGCGCCGACATGCTCGACGCCATCGACCGGTCGCTCAAGCTCAACCGGAAGAACCGCCGGCCGTTTGGCGGCGTGCGGGTGATCCTGTCGGGCGACCTTCACCAGCTGCCGCCCGTGGTGCGCGGCGAGGAAGTGCAGATCCTCCAGGAGCGCTTCGGCGGGGCCTATTTCCACAAGGCGCCGGCCTTTGCAGATGGTGCCTTTTCGCTGCTCGCGCTGAAGCATGTCTTCCGCCAGGATGACCCGGACTACCTCAACATGCTTGGCGCCATGCGTAATGGCCGGGTCGGGGAGGCGGAGATTGCGACCATCCAGTCGCGCGTATCGCGCCGGACCGCGCTCGAGGCGAGCGAAACCCATGTCGTGCTCACGCCCAATAATGCCAGCGCCTGGCGCATCAACCAGGCCCGGCTGGAGGCCCTCGACACCGCCAAGCGCACCTTCGAGGCCGAGATCAAGGGCGAGTTCGACGACCGCTCCCACCCGACCGAACAGGAACTGGAGTTGAAGCTCGGCGCCCGGGTGATGGTGCTCAAAAACGATCCGGAAGGTCGCTGGGTCAACGGCTCCATCGGCCTCGTGGAGGGCTTCGAGGAGGACAGCGTGCTGGTGAAGATCGGACGCGATGTCCAGCGTATCGAACCGGCGCTCTGGGAGAAGTACAAATACACCGTGGACAAGGAGACCGAGAAGGTGAGCCGCGAGGTGGTGGGCGCCTTCAAGCAGGTGCCGCTTAGGCTCGCCTACGCCGTCACGGTCCACAAGGCGCAGGGCCTGACCCTGGAGAAGGTCTATATCGATTTTGATTCCGGCATGTTCACCCATGGCCAGGCCTATGTGGCCTTTTCCCGCGCGCGCTCTCTGGAGGGCCTCGAACTGTCACGGCCACTCCGGCCGCGCGACTTGGTCATTGACCGCGGCGCCTTCGATTTCGGCAGCCTCGACGTGATCGAGGATACCAAAGACTACATGCTCGCGCGATTCGAGCGTCCGGATGGGGAACTGGTTTAGATGGCGCACCGGGGAGGATTCGAACCCCCGACCCCTTGATTCGTAGTCAAGTGCTCTATCCAACTGAGCTACCGGTGCTGGGAGTGCCGCACTTACGTGTTTTGGACGGTGGGATCAAGCGCCGGCTTCATTTTCCTGTTGCCTCGCATGATGCACGCCGCGCGCGATGGCGCGGGCGAGGCAGGTTGCGGCAAGCTCGCCCAGCCGGGCCGTCAGCATCGGGCGCGGCATCTCTACGGGCACCTCCCCGGTCGACAGGGCAAAGACCGTGTCGCCGTCAAACGGGGCAAAGACGGGCCGGATGGCGCGGGCGAACCCCGCAGCGGCCATTTCCGCGACCCGCTGAAGTTCGGAATGGGAGAGCGCGGCATCGGTGGCGATGCAGGCGATCGTTGTGTTCGTGCCAGGCGCTGGATTGACCTTGGCCGCGCCCCAGTCGTCCGCGTCGAAGGCGATGTCTGCTGGCGGGCGGTTGCCGCCGAATTCGCCCGCCTCCTCAAAGGGCCAGGCCCAGTAGGCGTCTGTGCCCGGGATCAGGACCGAGCCGAAACAGTTCACCGCCGACAGTGCGCCGACGGTATAGCCATCTCCCGTGACGAGGGACGCCGTGCCCACGCCGCCGCTCTGGCGTCCGGCCCGCGCGCCGTGGCCGGCGCCAGAGCGGCCTTCGCGAACCGTTGTTGACGCTGTCCGTGCAGCCGCCTCACCGAGGGCCGGATAGGGCGACACCGACCATGCCTTGTCGCCGCCATTGGCGAGGTCATAAAGAATCGCGGCCGGCACGATGGGCACCGGCGGCACGTCGCCGGAACTCACCATCGAAAATCCGCGGCCGCGTTCCTTCAGCACCGCGGCAACGCCATCGGCGGCGCCCAGACCGAAGGCCGAACCGCCCGACAGGACAATGGCGTCGACCTGGTCGACCAGCGTTCCGGCGCGCAGGAGGTCGGTTTCGCGCGTGCCGGGGCCGCCGCCCATCACATTGACCGCCGCCAGCACAGGCTGTTCGGCCAGGATGACGGTGACGCCGGTGACGATTTCTGCATTCTCGGCCTGGCCGACCTTCAGGCCGGCAATGTCGGTGAGGCTGTTCAGCGGGCCGGGCTTGGTGACCATTGCGGATCGGCTTTCATTCTGTGACTGATTGGCTAGTGTGTGGCCGGTCTCGACGTCCAAGCCAATCCCCGGAGTGACCATGCGCCGTGTTCTCAACCTTCTTGTCGCCTTCATGCTGGTGGGGTGCGCGAGCCTGGATCGCGCACGGGAGCCTGAGACCTGGACAAAGGGCGCCATGGTGGCCGCCGCCGATCCCCGTGCCGTCGAGGCGGGGCTCGACGTGCTCCGCCGGGGTGGCCACGCCGTGGACGCGGCGATTGCCGTGCATGCCGTGCTCGGTCTCGTCGAGCCGCAAAGCTCGGGCCTGGGCGGGGGCGCCTTCATGCTGGTCTATGAGCGCGAGACCGGAGAGATCACGGTGATTGATGGTCGCGAGACCGCCCCCATGGCGGCGGGGCCGGACCTTTTCCTGAAGGATGATGGCGAGCCCATGGGCTTCATCGATGCCTGGCAATCGGGGCGCTCGGTGGGCGTGCCGGGCCAGGTGGCGCTCTATGCCGCCGCCCATGACCGGTTCGGGCAGGTGGCCTGGGAGAGCCTTTTTGGTGACGCGATTTCGCTCGCCGAAGAAGGATTTGTCGTCTCGCCGCGCCTGGCCGACCTGCTCGCCAATGAGCGGTTGCGCCAGTTCATGCGCCTTGACGATGCCGACAATCCGGCGGCGGCATATTTCTATCCGGCTGGCGAGCCCCTGGCCGCCGGGGACCGGCGCTCCAATGCCGCCTATGGCCGGACCTTGCGTGCCCTGGCAGGAGAGGGGCCGGACGTCTTCTATGGCGGGTCACTTGCCCGGGCAATGGTCCGCGCCGCTGCGGCCGGTGAGGATGGCGGCGCGCTCGGCCTAGAGGACCTGCAGCAATACGCTGTGGTTGAACGAGACGCCCTATGTGGCGGTTTCCGCAACTATCGCGTCTGCTCGGCGCCGCCGCCCAGTTCCGGTGGCGTGACCCAGGTCGCGATTCTCGGGCTCTATGACCGCTTGATCGCTGGGGCAGGCGAACCGGATGAGGAAATCTCCCTGGTCAGCTGGGTCGAGGCCCAGCGCCTCGCCTATGCCGACCGCGACCATTATGTCGCCGACGCCGATTTCGTCACCGTTCCGGCCCGCGACCTCATTGACCCGGGCTATCTCGATGTCCGTGCCGGTCAGACCGGTCCTCGGGACGCCACGCCCGTTCCCGGCGATCCGGGCGCTGTCCTGCGCGGCGAACCCATGATCGGCCTCTGGGGCAGCGACGCCCTGTCGCCCGGATCGGGAACGACGCATATTTCCATCATCGATGCCGAAGGCAATGCCGTGGCGATGACCGCGACGGTGGAGTCGGCCTTCGGTTCCTCGCGCTGGGTGCCGGAGGGCGGATTCCTCCTGAACAATGAACTGACCGATTTTGCCCGCCAGCCCGAAGTGAACGGCAAGCCCGTCGCCAATGCGCCGGCGGCGGGAAAGCGTCCGCGCTCCTCCATGTCACCCACGCTGGTTTTCGATGAAAACGGTGACCTGTTCATGGTGACGGGATCGCCGGGGGGCAATTCCATTGTGGCCTATGTGTCCAAGACGCTGGTGGGTGTGCTTGATTGGGGCAAGAGCGCCCAGGAGGCCGTGGACCTGCCCAATGTTGTCGCGCGCGGACAGGCCGTCGGCGTGGAGACAAGCCGGACGGGCGGCGATGAGGCCGCAAACGTGTTGAGGGAGGCCGGCTTCGAGGTGAACGATCGCCGCGGCGAGAACTCCGGCCTGCATGTTATCGTGGTGCGCGAGGCGGGCCTCGAAGGCGGCGCAGACCCCAGACGCGAAGGCGTGGCGCTGGGGCTCGACTGAGGCCTTTTTCCTCCACCACGCAATGGGGGAGGTGGGCGGTGACCCGTCAGGGTCGCCGGTCGGAGGGGGAGCGATGGTGGAAAGGACGCTGGCCCCCAACGTCACGAGCGCTGCCGCGCTCGCACCACCCCTCCCACTGCGTGGTGGAGGAAACACGCCTCGTAGCGCTTCGGGGGATTTCCGCGATAACTGTCCCGCCTGCAGATCGAAAATTTCCCCTCGAAATCAATGAAGTCCTGACAATCAATCCGCCCCCGCCCGGAGCGCGCTACATTTCAGCCATGGTCGACAAGTCAGCGACGCGGTCCGAAGAGCTTGCGGCGCTGGCCCAGGCGCTTTCGGAAAACGAAAAACTGGCGCTGGCCGCGCTCTTGTCCGGCGATCTCGCAGACGCCGAGAAGCGGATGAAGCTTGCCGAGCTCTTCATGCGCCAGTGGAGGATGAAAATGGACATGGACGAAGACATGCAGGCGCGCGCATCGCGCCGCAAACCCGTGGACGAGATGAGTGAGGCGGAGCTGCGTGACGAACTGGGACGGCTTCTGGGGATTGAGACAAAAACTGGTCCTGGCGGAGGCGAAGACGCGGCTGCCGATCGCGGCGGCGAGGGCACTGGTGCGCCGGCCGTTCCTCCTGAGCATGCATCCGGGACAGGTTCCGCCGGATAGCGAGGCCCACCCGAACTGGCGCAACTGGCTATTCATGGGCGGGCGCGGGGCCGGAAAGACCCGCGCCGGCGCGGAATGGGTGCGCGCGCAATGCCTTCTGGAGGGCCGCAGGCGCGTCGCATTGGTGGCGCCCAGCCTGCAGGTCCTGCGCGAGGTCATGGTGGCCGGTCCCTCGGGCCTTCTGTCGCTGCACTACGGACCGGAGGATGCCCCGCGCTGGGAAGCCAGCCGGCGGCGGCTTGTGTTTCCCAACGGGGCCCAGGCCTACGGTTTTTCGGCCGAGGACCCGGATTCCCTTCGCGGGCCCCAGTTCGATGCCGCCTGGTGTGACGAGATTGCCGCCTGGCGCGACGGCGAGGCGGTCTGGGACACGCTGCAGATGGGTTTGCGGCTCGGCGAGGATCCGCGATGCGCGGCAACAACGACCCCGCGGCCGGTGGCCCTGGTCACGCGCCTTGTGGCCGACCCGTCAACGGTGGTGACCCATGCGGCGACGGCGGCCAACCGGGCCAACCTCGCCCCCGGCTTCATGGCGCGGATGGAGGACATGTATGGCGGCACGCATCTTGGACGCCAGGAACTCGGCGGTGAACTGATCGAGGATCTGCCAGGTGCGCTCTGGTCGCGGGCCGACCTCGAAGCGGCCAGGGTGGCGATGGATGATGGGGCGCAGTACGAGCGTGTCCTGGTTGCCGTCGATCCGCCGGCGAGCGCCCATGTGCGATCCGATGCCTGTGGCATCGTCGCCGCCGGGTGCAGAGGCGGGGTCGCAACCCTGCTGGCCGACGCCTCCGTGCAGGGCCTGAGCCCCGATGGCTGGGCGGCCGCAGCCGTTGCCTGCGCCGAGGTGACCGGGGCGAGCGAGATCATCGCGGAGGCCAATCAGGGCGGCGAAATGGTGCGCCAGATGCTCCAGATGGCCGGGTGCCCGACTGCGATCCGGCTGGTCCATGCGCGGGTCGGAAAGGACGGTCGCGCCCAGCCGGTCAAGGCGCTCTACGCCCAGGGTCGGGTGAGACATGCCGGCGTCTTCGCGGCGCTGGAGGATGAAATGTGCAGCTTCGGCGCAGACGGCGCAACGGGCAGCCCGGACCGTGTGGATGCAATGGTCTGGGCGGTCTGGGCGCTGTTGTTGGACGGACGCGAACCGCCCCGCGTGCGGGGGATGTGACCTAACTGCCCTCTCCCGCTTGCGGGAGAGGGAGGGGCCCGCACCCGAAGGGTGTGGGAGGGTGAGGGCTGTGAGTTCGATAGGCTCGCTTCGCTCGCGCCCTCACCCCGGCCCTCTCCCGCAAGCGGGAGAGGGGGCGCAACGAAAAGGCTTCGAGGATAAAACATGCCAATTTTCAGGAAACGGACCGAGGCGAAGGCTTCGGGGCCGCTGATCGCGCTGTCGCAGCTGTCTGCGGCGCAGTGGGGCGGACGCGATGCCGGGTCGCTGATCCATGCCGGCTTCCGGCGCAATCCGGTGGGCTATCGCTGTGTGCGCATGATCGCCGAAGCTGCCGCCAGCGTGCGCCTGAAGACCGGCGGCGACGGCGCGCTTGCCGGCCTGATCGCCAGGCCCAATCCCGACGAAACGGGGCCGGAACTTCTTGAGCGATTCTACGGGGCGCTTCAGCTCAACGGCGTGGCCTATCTTGAGGCCGTCGCCAGCCAGCCGGGCGATGCGCCGGACATGGTCTTCGCCCTGCCGCCGGACCAGGTGCGCGAAGTGCGCGACCGGCGTGGCTGGGTCCGCGGCCACGCGATCCGCAGCCGCAATGGCGAGCGCATGGTGCACCGCGACAGCGAAGGCCGCTCGCCGGTCCTTGCCATGCGGCTCTATGATCCCACCGGCGGAGGCGACGTGCAGAGCCCCATGCGTGCGGCCGCCTGCGCCATCGAGCTGCACAATGCGAGTGCCGACTGGGCCAAGGCCCTGATCGACAATTCCGCCAAGCCCTCCGGCGCGCTGGTCTATGGCAAGGATGGCGCGCGGCTGACCGATGAACAGTTCGAACGCCTGAAGGACGAGCTGGAGGGTTCTTTCCAGGGTGCACGCAATGCCGGACGGCCGCTCCTGCTCGAAGGCGGGCTCGACTGGAAGCCCATGGGCCTCACGCCTGCGGAGATGGACTTCCAGGAGGCCCGCCACGGCGCGGCGCGCGAGATCGCACTGGCTTTCGGCGTGCCACCCATGCTGCTCGGCATCCCCGGCGACAACACCTATGCCAATTACCGCGAGGCCAATCTCGCCTTCTGGCGCACGACTGTCCTGCCGTTGGTGAGCAAGACAGCTTCTGCCCTGAGCGAATGGCTGGGCCCGCGCCTCGGCGGTGACACGGTGCAGGCCGACCTCGAAAGCATCAGCGCCCTGCAGCCGGAACGTGAGGCGCAGTGGCGACGCATCGGCGAAGCCGACTTCCTGTCAGCCGACGAGAAACGCGCACTGCTGGGGCTCAAGCCATGACGCGGGAGCGCAAGTTCAACATCGCGGTCCTGCTGGCCCTGGCGGTGCAGGCGGCGACTGTTTTCATGTGGGCCGGCGCCTCGAGCCAGAAGCTTGAGGTGCTCGAAGAGGAGATGAGCCGGCAGCGCTCCGTTGGCGAACGCCTCGCGCGGATCGAGGCCCAGCTCAGTTTCATCGATGCCCATCTCGACCGGATCGAGGAGAAGCTTGATGCGCAGTGAGGTGCTGGTGGAGGGCTATGCCTCCCTCTTCGGCGTGGAAGACCTGACCGGCGATGTCGTGCGCGCAGGGGCCTTTGCGGCGTCGCTGACCCGGCTCGGGCGCGGGCCACCCATGCTGCTCGACCATGCCCATGGCCGCCTCGCCGGAAGCTGGAGCGTAGTGCGGGAGGATGGCCGGGGGCTCTATGTGCGCGGCCTGATCGACCCTCACCAGCCCGGCGGCGAAGTGGCGCTGGCCCGGGGGCTCGACGGACTGTCCATCGGCTTCCGACCCGTGCGCTGGCGGGAAAGGCCCGGCGGGCGGGATCTGATCGAGTTGGAACTGATCGAGGTCTCGCTCGTGGCCGACCCGGCCCTTCCTGGTGCGCGCTTCCGTGTGACGGAGCGTTTGCGGCAGGCGGCGTAGAGATCCTCCACCGCTTTAGCGGGGCAGGGGAAACCATCGCGCGATCTGTCGACATCGCGCTCCACAAGCGACCGCGCAGGCGCAGATTGCCTGAGCGAAGCGAAGAACTGCAATCGA